>CAUZBV010000041.1:0-13362 GCA_963578115.1 Myxococcales bacterium | reverse complement strand
GATGGAGAAAACGGCATCAGCGTGGCGTCGACCATCGTCAACAACGCAGGACAACTGGTCATCACCCTAGCCAACGGAAACACCACCACCAGTGAAAGCCTGGTCGGGCAACCCGGACTCGACGGCGAACCCGGAAACGATGGCGCCAACGGAAAAGACGGGCTCAACGGTGCCAATGGGGCTGACGGAAAAGACGGTATCAGCGTGGCGTCCACCATCGTCAACAACGCAGGGCAACTGGCCATCACCCTGACCAACGGAAACACCACCACCAGTGAAAGCCTGGTCGGGCAACCCGGAATCGACGGTGTACCCGGAAACGATGGCACCAACGGACTCGACGGTGCCGACGGGGAAAATGGGCTCAACGGCGCCAACGGAATCGACGGAAAAGACGGCATCAGCGTGGCGTCTACCTTCGTAAATGACGCCCTTCAGTTGGTCATCAACCTCACGGACGGATCGAGCAGCACCAGCGCCAACCTCCGTGGAGCCAAAGGCGAGAAAGGCAATGACGGTACAGTCGGGTTTAAGGGAAAAGACGGCGCCAACGGACTCGACGGTGCAACCGGAAAGGCCGGTAAGAACGGACTCGACGGAAAAGACGGTATCAGCGTGGCGTCGACCATCGTCAACAACGCAGGACAACTGGTCATCACCCTAGCCAACGGAAACACCACCACCAGTGAAAGCCTGGTCGGGCAACCCGGACTCGACGGTGTACCCGGAAACGATGGGACCAACGGACTCGACGGTGCCGACGGGAAAAATGGGCTCAACGGTGCCGACGGGAAAGACGGGGCACCCGGAAACGATGGGACCAACGGACTCGACGGTGCCGACGGGAAAAATGGGCTCAACGGCGCCGACGGGAAAGACGGGGCTCCCGGAATCGACGGGAAAGATGGGGCTAACGGCAGCGACGGAAATGACGGAGCACCCGGAATCGACGGGAAAGACGGCATCAACGGAAAAGACGGTGCCTTGGCTGGTCTGACGTGCCCGGAAGGCGACGTGGTCCGGATGACTGCCACTGGCTGGGACTGTTCCCCAACCGTGGCGCTGGACCATAATCACGATGAGGCTTATGTGAAAAACACCGGGGGAACTGTGACCGGTGACCTCATCGTCAACGGCAAGCTAACGGCCGAGGGAGGCCTCGACATCGACGTGTCGAAACTGACGTACTTTGGGATCAAACAAGTGGACGACGACGAACCCACCACCTATCCGGTCAGCCTGGGCCGTTACCACATGCAACTCTCCTACGCGCAGTATTACCTGAACACAAGGAAAGTGCCGCAAGAGATCATTGACGAGTATTGCGGCGACGAGGACGGTTGCAGAATGGTCCTGGGTATGCGCCATTATTCTTCCTCCTCTCACGAAGCCCACGTCGCCTCCACAACATTCCGTTTTTTCTATGAAACGAGCTCGGGCAAGTGGCGCAGAGAATACCCCGGCGGCTCGGGCATCGATGGCCAAAACGGTCTTCAACACGTGAAGACTCTCTATGGCGCGTGCTATTTCACGGACACCGTATACATCGATGGGAACCAACAGGGGGACAACGAAAAGGGCATGCACCTTTTGTACTGGGTCGGTTACATCAACAACGGGCAGAAAAAATGTGAGCTGACGATCATGGATTAGCCACGCGCCCGAGCCCACATCCGGTCCCTACCCTTTCCATATCACGGCTGAATACAGACCATGACGCCACTTTCTCCTTGCCGGACAAGCGGGTTTCCTGCAGGCTCGTCCCGCATCCCCGAGGAGAATCATCGATGGAAACTGTCCTTCGCCGTCTGAATGTTCAACGCCCCTCCATCGCCGCCGTGTGGCACATGCTCAGCCGCTTTCCCGGAGGCAATGTGCTCTTCTCCAAGTTCATCGGGCGCATGGCGCCATACACTGCCACCATTGACTGCCGTGTGGAAGCACTGGACTTCGGTCACGCCATAGTCACCCTTCGAGACCGGCCGGCGGTCCGCAATCATCTGAGCTCACTGCACGCCATCGCGCTGATGAACCTGGGCGAAGTGGCGACCGGCTTGGCGGTCCTGTACGCCGTCGATGGCCGTGGTCGCGGCATTGTGACGTCTTTGAAGATGGACTACGAAAAGAAGGCGCGCGGCACCATCACCGCGACGTGCGACACCGTGTTGCCCGCCACACCCGGCAAGCACGACGCCACGGTCGAAGCCATCCTCCGCAACCAAGAGGGGCATGTGGTTGCCCGGGCCACCGCGATCTGGTCGATCCAACTCGAACGATAAGTTCTCCGGGCCATCGGTTGACCTGACCAATGGGCACGGCCACACTAGGCCCCATGGAGACAAAGCGGATCATCAACGAGCGATTCGAACTCCTTGAGGTCATTGGCCACGGTGGCATGGGCCAGGTATTCCGATCCATTGATCGTCAGACCAATGAGACGGTTGCCGTCAAAACGCTGACCTTGTTCGAGGCGGTCAACACGTCTCGTTTTACCCGAGAGGCCATGCTCTTAGCCGAGCTCGAACATCCCAATATTGTCTCCTACATCGAGCATGGAACCACCGCAGCCGGCGAGTCGTTTCTGGCCATGGAGTGGCTCGAGGGCATGGACCTTCGTCACTACCTCCGTGAGAATGGGAAACTCACCGTCGACGAAGCGTTGCAGATGGGCGAACAGATCGCCTTGGCGCTGGGCATGGCGCACAACCTCGGCATCATCCATCGCGACATCAAACCCAGCAACATCCACTTGATGGGTGGCGATCCCAAACACATTAAGGTGCTCGACTTTGGCATCGCACGCTTGGCTCGACCCCATCAGTGGCTGACCAAGCCAGGCACGGTGCTCGGATCCTCCGGCTATATGGCGCCCGAACAAGCCCGCGGCGACCCAACCTTGGCCGCCCAGGCCGACATTTTTTCGTTGGGGTGTGTTCTCTATCAAACGCTTGTGGGCGAACGCCCCTTTGAAGCCGACCTAGAGACCGCAGTCTTGGCGAAGATTCTCTTTTCGGAGGCCCCACGCTTGTCTCAAGGATGCCCCGCTGTGTCCAAGAGCTTGGACAACTTGGTGGCCCAAATGTTGGAAAAAGATCCAAACGACCGGCCAGCCAACGGCAACGACCTGGCCACATTGTTGAATCAAGTGGATGTCAAAACAAGCCAAGCTGTTACGGCCACCACCAGACGCCCAAAGTCGCTGACCCACGGAGAACGTCGAGTGGTGAGCATCGTCATGGCGGGTGCCGACCCAAGCGGTACGTCACTGGATACGCGGGTAGATGATGATACCACGGAGATGAGCACCGACCATCCAAAAGAACTCGATCTCTGGGCAGAACTCGATGCATTGGGGGCGCGCGTGGAAGTCCTGGCCAATGGTTGCCTGGTCGCTTGCCTATCGGATTCAGGGGTGCCCACGGACCAAGCCATGCGCGCGGCGGGGTGCGCACAAGTCCTCAAGACACTCCTTCCCAACGTGCCCATCGTCCTGGCGACGGGTCACGGCGAGTTGGATGGCGTGGTACCCACCGGGGATGTCATCGACCGTGCGGTTCAACAACTCGCCGATGCGCGGGTGGGGGAAGTGCGGATGGGGCGGCTCACCGCCAGCCTGATACGCAGTCGGTTTTCCTTAATGCCCATCGGTGAGCATTGGACCCTGGGCGACACCTTGTCGCGAGACAGCCCCTTTCAAACCGTGCTGGGCCTGCAGACCCGTTGTGTGGGTCGGGACCGAGAGTTGGGTTTGCTCCGAGCCACCCTGGACGCCGTGCGGGAGGAGAAGGCCGCAGAGGCCGTCTTGGTCACCGGCCCGGCGGGATCGGGTAAATCCCGTATTGGATTCGAGTTCCTCTTGACGCTGCGGCTCCCGCCGGACAGCGTTCAGATTCTCATGGGACAGGCCGATTCCCTGGGTGAGGGCAGCGCGTATTCCTTGCTCTGCTCCGCCCTTCGCCATACCACCGGCATTCGGAAAGGCGAATCTCTGGACCGGCAACGTGTCCGGTTCAAACTCCGACTGCAGCGCAACCTCCCCAAGCAGGATCACCAACGAGTCGTCGGGTTCCTCGGTGAAATGGTGGGGATCCACTTTGAGGACGAGGAGCACGTGCAGCTCCGGGCAGCCCGACGCGACCCGCGCCTAATGCGCGATCAGATCCTCGCTGCGTGGACCGACTGGCTGGCGGCGGAGTGTCGTGAAAAGACCGTCATCTTGGTCGTGGACGATCTCCACTGGGCGGACCGAGCCAGTGTGAGTGCGTTGGTGCATATCCTGGAAGCACTGGGTGACCAAAGTCTGATGATTGTGGCCATGGCACGACCCGAGGGCGAGTCCCTTTTTTCAAGCTTCTGGAGGAATCCACGCGTGACCCATTTGGGGCTGCGGCAACTCTCGGACAAAGCGTCCAAAACGCTGGTCCAATTTGTTTTGGGCGACACCATGGACGAGGAGCAACTCCAAGCGCTGGTGGAGCGCGCTCAAGGAAACGCTTTTTTCCTGGAAGAGTTGATCCGCGCCGCTGGCGAAGGGGCCAGCGCCACCGAATTGCCCAAAACAGTGCTCGCCATGGTCCAGGCGAGGCTCGACACCCTAAGCCCCGACGCTCGACGGGTCCTTCGTGCGGCGAGTGTGTTTGGCGACGTGTTCTGGCGGAGCGGGTTGGCAACCCTCTTGGGCCATGAGAAAGGGTTGCTGCCGACCATGGACGCCTGGCTGGCCAACCTCCAAGAGCGAGAGTTCATTCGCGCGCAACCCCACACCCAATTTAGCGACGAAATCGAATATACGTTCCGCCACGATATGGTCCGTGTGACGGCCTACTCCATGCTCACCGACGAGGATCGCCGGCTGGGACACCGACTCGCTGCACGTTGGTTGGAACAAAAAGGTGAGGTGGATCCGGAAATTATGGCGCACCATTTTGAACACAGTGACAGCAAAGAAAAAGCGGCGGCCTGGTATCAACGGGCCGCTGAGCACGCCTTGGACAACAATGATTTGGACGGAGTCATTCGCTGCGCCGATGCCGGTGAAGAATGCGGGCCCGCCCAACACCAGCGTGGACAATTTCAAATGCTGCGGGGAGAGGCCCACATCTGGCGTTCTGAGCTACCCACCGCCAACGAACATTTGGGGTCTGCGCTCGATAACCTCGACCGCCAGAGCGCAGAGTGGGCCCGGGCCGCCGGCCTCGCTGTCGAAGTTCAAATGCGCCTGGGGCAGCACGACGATGCGTTGCCCATCCTCGACGATCTGCGCACGATCTTGCGCACCGAGCCGCCGTTTCTCACCACGGGTATCATGGCGCTGGCGCGCGCCGTGGGGCTCCTCTTCCACAGTGGTCACCACACACTGGCCGGCGAGCTGCTCAATGAACTGGATGCATTGTGCCCATCGGATCTGGAAGACGAACCCTTGGTCGCCGCCTGTATTCAAACCACGAGAAGTCGATCCATGACGCGGGGAGGATTTCACGCCAAAGCCGTTCCACACCTGGAGGAAGCCCATCGCTGTTTCGAGCGGGCGGGGGATGTGCGAAACAGCCTGTCCATGCTGGTCGACCGGGGCTATTGCCTGGTGCAACTGGGACAGTACAAGGAAGCAGAGGCCTTGCTCCGGGAAGCCGCTGACATGGGTCAAGAGCGACGTCTGCGCACCCTGACGGCTCTGGCCAACAACAACCTCGGCATGGCGCTGCTGGGCCAAGGGCGGGTCGCGGAAGCCATCGCATTGCAAGAAGACGCATTCTTGGCACACAGCGAGGGCGGTGACGTTCGCTTTACAGCCGGTACCAAGACCTATCTGGCCAAATGTCTACTGGCGGATAATCGCTTGGACGCCGCCATCGAGGCGGCCACGCACTCTATCGATGCACTTCAAGACTTTCCAGCCATGCAGGCGGGAAGCTATGCCATCTGCTCCCAGGCGCTGCTTGCGCAAGACCGCCCCGAAGAAGCCATGGAGGCCGCTCAGCAAAGCATGGCCATTCTCCAACGTTTGGGGCGACTGAACGCCTACGAATGGGAAGTTCGTCTCGCTTATGCGACAGCGTTGAACGCCACCAACGATCCAACCGGCGCCTTCCGCGCCGTCCAGGAAAGTTGTGACGTGATCCGAGAACGCGCCGATCATATTGATCACGACGGACTGCGCACATCCTTTCTCGCCATGGAGGAAATTGACCAACTCATGACACTGGCTGCGAAGTGGGCAAATCCCATCAAATCGGTGTAACATACCCTCTGTGACAGACGACCTAACCAAGACCACCAGCCCGGGAGAACCCAGCCGACCGAGGCCGATTACGGCCACGAGACTCGTGGTCGTGGTGTCGCCCGATAAAAGCGTAGAAGGTCGCTTGCACGTCCTGGGTGATGAGTCGGTCACCATTGGAAGAACAGGACACACCGAGGGCCCCCTTTCGCTGGATGACGCCCAATTGTCTCGAACCCACGCCCTCATCAAACCGGACCCGTCCACCGAGGGGTGGCGGCTCGTGGACTGCAAAAGCCGCAACGGCACCTTCGTTAACGGGGACCTCATCACGGAGCACCCACTGTCTGATGGCGACGTGTTGCGCATAGGAAGCAGTGTGCTTATTTTTCAGGGAGTGGCTATTCAAACCGGCGAGTCATTGACCGGTCCTCGCGACCCTCTGTGGGGCCCAAGCATCGCCATGCAACGCATACGCGCCGAAATACTTGCGGTAGCGAGTCAGTCCATCTCGGTGTTGATTCTCGGAGAGACCGGCGTGGGCAAGGAGCTCGTCGCCGAAAGCCTCCATCATTGGGGCGATTGCGAAGGCCCATTCGTCCCTGTGAACTGTGGCGCTTTGCCGAAAGACCTCGTGGAGAGTGAGCTCTTCGGCCACGTTGCGGGCGCTTTCTCGGGTGCGCGAAGCGACAAAGAGGGACTCTTCGTCAGCGCCAATAGAGGCACGATCTTCTTGGACGAGATCGGTGAAATGCCCATGAATCTGCAACCGAAGCTGCTCCGCGTATTGGCCGATGGCATGGTCCGCCCTGTTGGCAGCACCCGGACCATCCCCGTAAACGTCCGTGTGGTTGCGGCGACCAATCGCGATCCAAGTGAAGCCATCGCAGAAGGCACTCTTCGTGCCGATCTCTACGCCCGTCTCAGCGGTTGGACAATCTCGATACCGCCATTGCATGCCCGGCCTGACGACATCATCCCCTTGGCCAAACGCTTTTTGGCCGACAATCAATGGCCCGGCAAAGTGGGCGCCGATGCGGCCGAGGCGCTCCTCTTGTACCCATGGCCTTACAATGTCCGCGAACTTCAACAGGCCATGCACGGCGCCGTCATCCGGGCGGCCAGTCAGGACACTCTCCACTTAGTACATCTGCCCGCCAAAGTGTGCACACTGTCCGAGGGGCCCCATGAACGTCGTGCCGACACGCTCGATGAGACTCCCCTCTCAGTTCACGTCGCGTCCGACATCGAACCCACGACGGACGATCTGCGCTTGGCCCTCCAACACCACAAAGGAAACATCGCCCAGGTCGCTGAGTTCTTCGGCAAAGATCGGCGCCAAATCTATCGATGGGCCGAGAAGTTGGGCGTGGACATGGACGCGTTTCGTACCGACGATTAAAGACCATCGAAGAGCGGGGTGAGACACCCCTTCGTTCGGGTGTGACACACGTGAAAGAGCGGTGTGACACCTCTCCGGTCCGATCGCAACATGCGGTAATAACTTGTCTTTTACCCAGGGTACTGCCTGGCACGCTTCGTGCTTCAATAGGTACTGACTGACCGTTGGAATTCGACATTTGTCGACGACAGTGGCCAGGGTTGTGAAATCCTTGCGACTCTCAAACCCTTGTCTCCCACAGAAACAGGGGTGTTGTCTCCCACAGAAACAGGGGAGTCGGCAGGTTGTTGGTGAGGACCCCCGGACAAATTGACATCCGCCGCCGGTCCGAGGGCCCTCACCGACATTTTTCCTTTATCGGTTGCTGTTCTCTTCCGGAAAAAAGAAGGCCGAAACAGCCGAAATAGCGAACGCACCGGAGATCTCCTGACATTGGCCATCCTCATCGCGTGCCATGTCGCCAGCGCCACTGACCACCGCCTGAATTCCCGTCAGCACACTCGGATCGTCCTTGGCGGCGGTTTCGCCAATGGCGTAGAGCTCGTCAATGGCGACGCTGCCCCCCAACAAGCCATCCACCATGCCACCGTCCTCGGTCATGGTGGCCCGGATGCGCGTATTGTGCAGCGTCAATTCATACTCCATCCCAAAGACCAAGAGCGGAATTCGCGCCGTAAAGGGTCCGGCTTGAAGGACGCCATCGGTGATGCTGGCGGTTTCGGCCAGGCTGTCCGGGCTCTCGGGATGGAGTGTAAAGGTCTGGCCCGCCAACACTTTGCCGTCAGTGCCCAATAGGGGAGAACCAAAACCGGTCCGAAAGAGCAAGGACACCTCGTCGTCGTTGACTGGATCGTCCACCCCGTCCAGTTGGATCATCATGAGCAGCCCGCCCTCTTCGATGATGCTCTGGAGCAGCCCTTCGGCCGCCGTCAATCCGACCAACTCAAAGAGCGGCACGATGGTCGCCAACTGATTGTCGATCCCGGGCGTCCCGTCGGGCGCCGTGTAGTCTCCATGTCCACAGGTGCTCTCGTCTCCGTCTTCACTAACCACACCGTCCAAGTCAAAACCGGGGGCCACGGTCTCTGATTCGGCGTTGGTAAATCCCATGGTGTCAAACACCATCACCAGAGTCGTCTTCGGTGTCGGAACCACGGTTGTATCGACCATGCCGTTGTCGTTACCGTCGCTTGCCGCGGGGCCACAGGCCAAGAGCAATCCAATCCACAACATCGACCCGAGTCGTCCACTAGTCATGCTTCAATCGCTCCCAATCCGTCCGTCACTTTGCCGCCTTCCGCACCAAAGCTCGACTGATCCAATCCCATAGCCCGACAGATCGTCAGCAACACCTTGCTGCTGTTCTCGCTGGCTGCCGATCGGTAGTGCATGTTGGTCTTGAGCTTGCCGCCGCAGCTCCCCGCCAACACGATGGGCATCTCTTCGAACGAATGGGTCTGGGCCAAACCGTGCTCGGAGGTGCCAAAGAGCACACAATTGTCCAAGAGCGTACCCTCCCCTTCTTCGATGGCTGCCAAGGCCTCGATCTGTCTCGCCAGCGCCTCCATGCATTGCAAGTTGATGGCGTGTACTTGCGGTTGGTCGCCCGGTTCATCGTGCGTCAACTGATGGTGGCCAGCGACCGCATCGGTAAAGAGATTGTTGTTCACCGGCGAGGTGAAGAAATTGCTGAACACCCGGGTTCGATCGCAGGCGAATGCCATGGCCGCGATCTCGCTCATGATCTGGTTCTTCTCTTGCAACTGGGGACGCCCCTCGATGTCCGGATACGCCTCCAACGGTTGCGTCGGGAACTCACAAGCCGCCAAGTTGGGCGGATCTTCTTCCAATCGGGCCAGGCGTTTCTCCAAACCGCGAACGCCCTCAAAATGTTGTTCCAAACGGATCTGATCCGCTTGGCCCACCTTCGTCTTCAACCACGAGATGTCGCCCATCACCGCGTCCAAGACCGAACGACGCAACGCCAAGGTCGGATCGACGATGGGCTCCGCCCCTGGCAGTTGAAAGGTCCCGCCAAACACATGATTGAAAAACGCCAAGGGCGAACTCTCCGGGGGATTTCGACTGTTGGGGCCGTTGTAGGAGAGCCCTCCACCCGGTTTGGCCCCGAACTCCAAGGAGGGGAAAAAGGTGTTCTCCTTGGTCTTCTCCGCGATCACCTGGTCGATGCTCTGGATCGAGAAGGAATCGTTGCTGTAGGGGTCCAAGAGCGGTGCACCGCTCAGAATACCGCCCGCACCGGCGGCGTGGGGTGTGGTGTTGGGCACGCCCAAGCCTGTTCCCGTCACCACGGTAATGTACTCTTTGACGTTCGCGAGGGGAGCCAATTGTTCGGACAACTCCCAGTCCGAGCCCTCCTTTTCCGGCGTCCAACGGTCCGGCAACATGCCGTTGCCCCAGAAAAAGAGGCCAAAACGTTGGGGAAATCCACTGTCACCGGGGCCCTCGTCCGCATAGGCTGACCCGGAGTCGTTGAGGAAGATCTCCAGCGCCGGCAAACCAATGCTCACCAACGCACCGCCCAAGAATCCCTTCAGCAGCATTCTCCGATGGAACTTGTTTTGGCTCATGGGGACACCTCCCCCACACGCTCAAATCCCGTGCTGAGTGCCACGTCGACCATGAGCTGTTTAAAGCGGCGACCGTTGGCTTCAAACCGCTCTGTCAGCTGCAGATATTGATCCGTGTCTCCCACGCCCATGGGACGCCCCAACGCGTAACTGTAGAGCATGTTCACAGCGCAGCGAGCAAACTTGGGGTTCTCACCCAATGCTTCTTGTAGACCCAGCGCATCGTTGTAGGTCGCCCCATCCAGCTCGCCGGATGCGTCGATGGTGACGCCGTTCTCCGTCCACCGAAATCGACCGATGCCGTCGAAGTTCTCCAAGGTCAACCCCACCAAGTCTGTGAGGGCATGGCAACCGGCACAGGCTGGATCTTCCATGTGCACAGTGAGTCGTTCTCGCATGGTCTTCGCGTCCGGGGTGGGTTCGGGCAGCGCTGTGTTCACCTCCGAAAGAGGAGGTGGGATGGATTCGCACAAGAGCAATTCGCGCACAAAAAGACCTCGCAAGGTCGCAGAGGTGGACACTGGATGCGCGTTCTGCGCCAAGAAGCTCACATGGCCCAAGAAGCCCCGACGCAAACCATCGGCTGGCAATTCGGTCATGCCAAAGCCGTCTTCCACCACCGCAGGGATGTTGTAAATGGCCGCCAGACGACGGTTCACGAAGGTGGTCCGCGTCGTCAGCAGCTCCACCATGTCGACATCCCGATCCAACACCACATGCTCCACCAATTGGAGCGTCTCCTCGGCAGCCATGTCCCCCAAATCGGAGCTGTAATGTTTGTAGATTGTGGGATCCTTGGTGAGCTGGTCCAACTCAAAAAGCTGCCACCACTCCCAAAAGAAGTTGCGAACCGAACGCCGAAGTTTGGGATCGTCCATCATGCGTTGGACGTGCACCGCACGCTGTTCCGACGTCCCCAAGGAACCGGCCTCCGCGGCGTCCAGAAGCGCGGCATCGGGCACCGAATTCCACAAAAAGAAAGACAGGCGGGTGGCCATCTCATAGCCCGTTACACGCCGGTGCGTTGGGTCGTCAGGAAGGGGTTCGCCCAATTCCACACGGTACAGAAAGTGGGGGCTTTGAAAGAGAGCCGAGAGAATCATCTCAATGCCGCGGTAATAATCGTCCTCCACGACCTCTGCACCCTCGGACTCCCCCAACGCCTCCTGCGCCTGGGTGGCCAATCCCACCAAGATGTCCGCTTCTTCGGTGCTGATGGGCCGACGCCACACCCGACGACCAAAATCGACGGCGAACTTTTCGTAGCATGCCGGCCATTCTCGCATGCTCTCGCACAACGTCAGCGATTGTCGCAATGCCTCATTCTCGACCACTTGGCGGGCGACGCTGCGTGCCGCTTCTTCGTACTTCTCCGCGCCGCGGGGCGAGATGGTGGTACTCGAGGACCCAATGGCGATGAGGTGATTCAGTGCGACGTCTGGTTCGAGAGAGGTGGGCACCGCGATGTCCGGGCCCAAGAGATCCACGATGGCATGGCCGTACTGCGCCTGAGTCAAGCGTGTGAGGCTGGGCTCGGGGGAATCCACCTCCACGGGCTCGGGGAGCCCTGGCCCTGTGGACGTGGGCTCGGTGGACGTAGCACATGCGCCGGTCAAAACGAGTACACAAGCCGCCAACACCCCCGTCTGCAGCTTTCGTTGTCGGCGCTTGCTCATGGGCCTCCTCAATTGCGGTGGAATTCTACCTCATCCGCCACGGAAATGCTTCCGTCCAATCGTCCCACCACACCATTGGACAAGTCGCTGAGCACATGTCGGCGTCCAAACGCCAACGCATAGGTCTGAATGATGGGAAACACCTTCTCGTCGGCGATGTGGTCACAGAACCCCAACGCAAACGCTTGATGGCAGCCCCCTTCGATGTCGATCCAGGTCATGTCGACACCCTCGGTGCTGGTGAACTGCTGTTCGGCGCCCACGGGATCATCCGTGCCGCTCATGGCGAATACTGGGATCGTGACACTGGTGTGTCCCTGGTCGCCGAACAACGCCCGATCGATGGAGCCGGCCATGGGAATGACCCCCACCACCCGCGCATCGCCCACGCCCTGCGCATACGCCGCGAGCTCGGTCTCGCTGCACGGACCACCAGGAAAGGGGCCTGAAGACGCCTCACACTGGGTCGTCACCAAATCCATATCAAAGGAGGCCCCAGCGCTGGCCCAGCAGGTGTGGGCCCCAAAACTGTGACCACTCAACACGACCCGCTCGGTCATGGCCTTCTTGTACAAAGGATCGTCGGAGGGCAATCCCTCAAGCCAGTCCAGCACAGCGCTCACATCGGTCGCGCGCTGCAAGTAGATGCTGGGCGGTCTCGGATCCACGTTGTCGCTGAGGGTGTTTCCCGTGTGGTCGGGCGCCACGACTACCCAACCGTGCGAAGCGAAATACCGCATGAGAAAGGGGCTGGCCCCACCAAACCCCATGTTCCCGTGGGAATACACATGCACCGGATACCCGTCGGGATGGGATGGGGGCGCCAAGGGCGCGTCCACGATACTAATGGGGTCGTCGAAAAAAACTTCGTAGGTGGGGTGTTCTCCCGTGGTGGCCTCGGTGGGGTACCACACGTGAATGTCGAGGGTCCGGTCTTCCCCTGTGCCGGCAGCCATGTAGGTGATCGGCAGGGTGCGGTACCCGGTGCCAAAGGGTCCCGCTGCGTCCACCGCCCAAGACAACATGACCGGTTTCTTCTGTTCCGATCCACAGGCCAAAGAGAAGACGGCCATCGTGATAAACGCGAACGCTGTCCGTCTGTGGCCTTGCATCGAGTCTCCTCAGGAAATACTGCCGTCGCGGTTCTCCAACACAAAGAGGGGCCAGAGCCGATCGAGCTCATCGTATTCGGCAAAGAGCTCCATGGTCTTGGGCACGGACTCCCGACTAAACGCCATCCGATGAAAGTCTTGATTGGTGGCCAATGAGGGGATTTGCTCCAAGAACGTGGGGATGATGGATTCGGTCAAACGCGGAAACTCTTGTCCCAGGATCTCCAGAATGCGCCACGAGGTACGTCGTGGCGCGGTGTAGCTCTTCATCACATAATAAAACATCCGGCCGGCCAAGTCCCGCTTCCAAGTGGGTTGTTTGTCATAACATTCGCTCAGCAAGTGCTGGTCCAACTGATAATGT
>CAUZBV010000040.1:0-13371 GCA_963578115.1 Myxococcales bacterium | reverse complement strand
CCGACGAAGCGATTTGGTGCAACATGCGAGAGGTCTTGGGCGGCGAGTCGTCTGCGGTTTTGGAGCAGATCAACACCTATTTCGATACCGCGGATCGAGCGCTGTTGGGGGCCGGCGGCATGATGATCCGGGTCCGAGAGGAAAACGGGGCCATCGAAGTGACAGCCAAAGATCGCATTGCGATCGATTCCAAGGCGGCGAGTCTGCAAACCCGGGAACGAACGGCTCCGTTGTCCGCCGCCCAGTGGCAGCGGGTTCATCGCGGAGAATGTGATCTCACGGCGCTGGATGTGGATTTGTGCCGCACACTGCGCGACGAGGTGGGGGGACCATTGCTTCCCATCGGCTCCATTGTGAACACGCGACATGTCTATGAGCTCGACGATGGCTACATCGCCGAGCTGGATCGTACGGAGTTTCCCGGGGGACGCGTCGACTTTGAGGTGGAGGTGGAGCTTCGTCTGCCCCATCACAGCTTTGAAGGGGCCAGACAGGCCTTGGCGTTGCCTCTGGAGATCGCAGGCGTCGATCGGATCGAACCATCGAGCCCCAAGTATCAACGTTTCTTGGCGTGTCTGGCTGCAGCGGATCCAATGGATGTGGATCCCGAACGAGACTGATCAGCCGCCGCGGAGCTCGGCCCCCAGGGCTGTTGTGACATGCTTGACCATGGACTCGATGTGCTCGTTGACTTGGGCATCCGTCAATGAGCCCTCATTGGAGCGGAAGATCAGGTGAAAGCTCACGCTCTTTCGACCGCTGTCGAGGTGGTAGTTTGCGAAGAGGCTGCAATCACACAGCAAGTCCGTGTTGGCTCCGTCGCGGATGGCTTGAGCGATGTCGTCGGCCCGAACCGATTGGTCGACCTCAAAGCTGACATCGAACGAGATCCCGGGATATTTGGGCAGCGGTGCGTACGTGTGTTCGCGAACACCGCTTTGAAGAAGGGCATCCAAATTCAACTCGGCAATGTGAATCGATCCCGTCAATCCAAGTTGCTGCTTTGCGCGCGGATGCAAGCTACCCAAATAGCCCACCGCTTGGTCTCCTATGGACAAGAGCAACGATCGGGCGGGGTGTAGCCAAGCGCTATGGAGTGCGTCGTTTTGTGGATCCGGACGATCTGGCGTGGGCTGGGTGGCGCCCGTGCGGGCGATGAGACCATCGACCACGCCTTTGATGGATCGAAAGGCCTCTTCCAGTTCGGACTGATCATGGGTTTCTTTGCCTACAATCACCATCGCAACGGTGCGATCCTGACAGGGCAATTCGCCTTCGATGGGATGAAACACTCGCCCCACTTCATAGAGGCCAAATTCCTGGAAGTAGCGTTGATTCTTCTCGGTGGCGTGCAGCAGGTTGGGGATGATGGAACGACGCATCCGATCGAGATCGGAGCTGATGGCATTGGCCAACTCCAACCGCCCACCAATGTCTGCGCCAATTTTCTCCAAAATGGGCCGCCACACGAAGGAATAACTGACCTGTTCGTGCAAGCCACATCCGTCGCTCAGATACGCCCGAATCGACCGTTCCTGTTGTTTGGCCGGAGACAAAAGAGGGGGTTTAACAGTCACCTGGGCCGCTTGAGGCGGAATGTTCTCATATCCGTGCATACGGCCGATTTCTTCAATGAGATCTTCGGCAATAGCCACGTCTTTGGTCGCACGCCAGCTGGGCACATGCACTTTAAGCGTACCGTTGGATGAGTCCTGAACGAGGAACCCCAGTCCCATCAGGATCTCACGCGTGCGGGCGACAGGAATGTCGACGCCCAACCGCTCGGAGACCACGTTGGGATCCAGATGAATGACTGGGACTCGCTGGGACGGGGCAGCCACATCGACGAGCGGAGAAACCACTTCGCACCCGTCAATCAGCTCCAGCATTAATGACGTGAAGAGCCGGGCAGCAGCCTCAGCGGATGCGGGATCCAACGATTTTTCGAAGCGAGCAGACGACTCGGTTCGTAGTCCCAACCGGGTGGCTGTACGGCGAATGTTGCGCGCTTGGAAGTTGGCCGCTTCCAGGATCACCTCAGCGGTGTCGTCCCGGATTTCGGAGTCGGCGCCGCCCATGATCCCAGCCACGGCCAGGGCCCCTTTCGGATCGCAGATCAGCAGTGTTTCTTCATTGCACGGATGTTCTTGCCCATCGAGGGTGGTGGCCGTTTCACCCTCTTGTGCCCGCCGAACGGTGATGTGGCCGTCTTGGACGAAGCGAGCGTCAAAGGCGTGCAGAGGGTTGCCCACGTCCATCATGACAAAGTTGGTCAGGTCCACCACGTTGGAAATGGGTCGCACGCCGGTGGCACGCAGCAAACATTGGAGCCATTCGGGAGACGGGCCGATCGTCACGCCGGTGAAGTAGGCGCACAGATAGCGAGCGCACAACTCCGGATCCGACACGGTGACAGACACCCGCTCGTCGTTGCCAAAGGTCACTTCGGGAAGCGTGGTCGTCACGGTCCGTCCGGTCAACGTCGCCACTTCCCGCGCGATACCCATGTGACCCCATAGATCGGGCCGGTGGGTGATGGCCTTGTTGTCGACCTCGAACACCCAGTCTTGTACAGGGATCGCCTCGGTAAATGGGACACCATGGGGGGTGCCGTCCTGAAGAAGGATGATCCCGCCGTGGTCGTCCGAAAGGCCCAGTTCTTTTTCACTGGCCAACATGCCCTTGCTGACGACGCCGCGGATCTCGGCTTCTGTGATTTCCATGCCGTTGGGCAGGGTGCATCCGATCGGGGCCAACACGGCCACGCGTCCTGCGCCCTCTTTGGCATTGGGCGCGCCACACACGACGGTTTGTTTCTGATCCCCATCGGCTACGGTGACCAGCGAAAGTTTGTCGGAATTGGGATGGGGTTGAACGGACTGGATCAGGACCGCACGCAATCCCTCGAGCCCCGCACCGATGGCGTGCACGCCCTCCAATTCAGCGACCTTGAGCGTAAAGAGATCGCCCACCTCAATGGGATCGAGCCCCTCGAGATCGACATGCCGTTTCAGCCAATTCCATGAGATCAACATAGGGGTTACCCGAACTGCTTAAGGAAGCGAATGTCACCACCCAAAAGATAGCGAATGTCATCGATGCCGTAACGCATCATCACCAGACGCGACCAGCCCACGCCGAATGCCCAGCCTTGCCACTGCTCCGGATCCAATCCACCGGCCTTGAGCACTTTGGGGTGGACCAATCCACAGCCTAAGAATTCAACCCAACCCGATTGACTGCACACCCGGCATCCATCCCCGCTGCAAAGAAGACAGTTCATGTCGAGCTCGAATCCCGGTTCCACAAAAGGAAAATAGCCGGGGCGAAGTCGGACCAGGACCTCACGACCAAAGATCTGGCTGAGCATGACTTTCATGGAGCTGATGAGATTGGCCACAGATACCTTGCGATCGATCATCAGCCCTTCAATTTGGTGAAACGTGTGTTCGTGGGATGCATCCACGGCTTCATAGCGAAAGACTTTTCCTGGGAAAATGGCTCGGAAGGGCGGCGCATACTCGCCCATGGCCCGGATCTGCCCGGGTGAGGTGTGGGTTCGAAGCAAGTGGCCGTCCTTGAGCCAGAACGTGTCTTGCATGTCACGCGCCGGATGATCTTTCGGAATGTTCAGGGCTTCAAAGTTGTGAAAATCGTCTTCCACTTCCGGGTAATCCAGCACGTAGAAGCCCATGCCCACGAAGATCTCTTCCACTTGTTCTTGAACCAGCGTCAATGGATGGCGTGTACCCGATGATTTGGAGATCCCCGGTAAGGTCACGTCAAAATCGAAATCCGTTAGCTCCGCTTGAAGTGCGCTGTCTTGGAGCGCTTCACGGCGAGACTCGATGGCTTGGGTAACGGTTTTCTTGGCGTCGTTGACCGCTCGGCCGAAAACACCACGTTCTTGGGGTGGAGCCTCAGAGATGGCACGCGTCAGTCCGGTGATCTGCCCCTTTTTCCCCAGCAACTGAATTTCGAGATCGCGCAACCCTTTCTCATCGGTCGCTTGCTCGATGCTGTTCACACCTTGTTGGGCGATGGCTGCGATTTGTTCCGGGGTCATACTGTCCTGCTCGATTTACGGGGCTGACTGTCAGCCCATTTCGTTTCATACCAGGTTGGCGTTGTAGAGCAACCCATCATCGTCACCAACACATTCAGACCGTTGGATCCGACGCGTCCTATGGGCGCCGTCTAATCCTCTTCCACCACGGCCAGTACTTGCCCTTCCAGGATGGAATCGCCTTCTTGGACGCGGATCTCGAGCAATTCACCGTCCACCGGCGTCTCCACGGGGATCTCCATTTTCATGGACTCGAGAATCATGATCACGTCCTCTTCGTCGAGGGCGTCGCCAACCTTGGTCTCAATCTTCCACACAGTGCCGGTCAACGGCGCTTTAATCTCTTCGGGCATGGTCTTCAAGCTCCTGAAAATCGTTCTTTGACAAAATTAGTCGTCAGTTTCCCCTGTTGAAATGCCGGATCGCGAACCAGCCAACGATGAAAGTCAAGGTTGGTGGTCAATCCTTCAATGATCGTCTCATCCAAGGCAGTCGACAATCGTTCAATGCAGGTGGCTCGGTCCGCAGCACTCACGATCAGCTTGGCCACCAGTGGATCATAAAAGGGTGTAATGACGCTGCCATTGGTGACCCCCGCGTCGACACGGATTCCAGGTCCTGTTGGCCACCGCAATTTGGAGATGGTTCCCGGCGCAGGGAAAAAGCGTTTGGCCGGATCTTCGGCGTAGATACGACATTCAATGGCGTGGCCTTTCATGTGAGCGACTACGTCCAATACGGCTCCACGCGCCACCCGAATTTGCCAATCCACCAGATCAACCCCGGTGATGCATTCGGTGACGGGATGCTCCACTTGCAAGCGGGTGTTCATCTCCATGAAGTAGAAGTTACCCCCGCTGTCCACCAGAAACTCTACGGTGCCTACGCCGGTGTATCCAACCCGTTTTCCCAGTGAGATCGCTGCCGCGCACATCCGTTCGCGAAGGCCAGGGATCGTTTGGCAAAGGACCGATGGCGCCTCTTCCACTATTTTTTGATAGCGACGCTGGATGGAGCATTCTCGTTCAAAGAGCGCCACGCCATTTTCGTGTTGATCGAAGAGCACTTGGATTTCGATGTGGCGGGGCGCTTCGAGTAGTTTCTCCACGTAGACCGTATCCGATCCGAACGATCGGCTTGAACGGCTGCGACACTTGTCGAGGGCCTTGGCCATCTTCTCGGGTTTCTTGACCACTTCCATACCGATGCCGCCACCGCCGCCGGCCGCTTTGATCAGCACTGGGAAGCCGATATCTTCCGCGATTTTGAGGGCTTCTGTGTCATCAACGGGACCATCAGAGCCGGGCACGACAGGTACGCCGGCTTCGGTCGCTGTGGTGCGCGCTGCGATCTTGTCCCCCATGGCTTCGATGACCGAGGGTGTGGGTCCGATCCAGGTTCGGCCTGCCTGATGCACGGCCCGAGCAAACGTCGCATTTTCACTGAGCAAGCCGTACCCCGGATGAATGGCGTCGGCGTCGGTTTGCTGGGCAACCTGAAGGATGCGCTCTTGATTGAGATAGGAGTCGGTGACTGGCGCTGGGCCGATGCAGTGGGCTTCATTGGCCGCGTGCACATGGACCGCGTTTTCGTCGGCTTCGGAGTACACGGCGATGGTGTGGATCCCGAGTGTTTGAAGATGCGCGCACAGTCGTGTCGCTATCTCGCCTCGATTCGCCACCAGTACACGGTTTACCATGGACGGAAACACTAGTCCGGCTCCTGATCGTTGTCAATTGATCGGATGCAGGGAATCGAACGCTTACTGGAGTGCGTTCACGTAGTCTTTGAACGCACGTCCACGCTCTTCAAAATTGGTGAACTGGTCGAAAGACGCACAGGCGGGCGACAGCACGACCACTCCCATCCCATTGGCGACGGTTTTAGCCAAGCGGGTGGCGTCATCCAATCGGTAGGTGAACGATGTTTCAACCCGGTCACCAAGCGCTGTGCGGATCCCTTCGCCCGTGTCACCGCAACAGACCACATGATGGCATCGCTGTGCGACCAAATCGCCCCAGGCTGCAAAATCGGAGTCCTTTTCACTGCCACCGCAGATCAGGACCATTTTGTCGTCAAAGGAGCGGAGAGCGGCTTCGCTCGCGTGGGGATTGGTGGCTTTGGAGTCGTTGTAATAGCGCACCCCATCGATGGTGGTGATGTACTCGATTCGGTGTTCCAGACCGCCAAAGGAGCGCAACGCGTCCTGCACTGCTTCCATCGGCAGTCCATGCGCCAACCCAGCTCCCGCTGCCGCCATGGCGTTTTCTACATTGTGTTGACCGGGGATCCGCAGCGCGTTGCAAGGGACCACTGTATGCGCTTCACCGTCTGGGCCGCGGTACCAAATCGTGTCGTTTTCGACCCAAAGCCCCGATTGAGGGCTTGGAAGCACGGACTGCCTGGAAAACCATAGAACTTGAGCCCCTTCCGGGGCGGTCCACTGAGACAGTATTGGATCGTCTGCGTTGAGCACCACCGTATCGCCGGAGCCGTGGTTGGCAATGATCGCCGCTTTGGCCTGAACGTACGCGTCGAAGGATCCACCATAATAATCCAAGTGATCGGGGGCGATGTTGGTGATGACTGCGACCGTGGGATGAAAATTGGGGGCGGTGCTCAGCTGAAAGCAACTCACTTCCGCCACGACCGTGTGATCCGCCGTCAATTCGTCCAATGATGCGCACAAGGGAGTGCCCAGATTGCCGCCCACCCAGGTGGGGTGCCCCGCCGCTTCGCACATAGCGCCGAGCCAACGGGTGGTGGTGGATTTTCCGTCGGTCCCTGTGACCGCCAGGACCGGCACCCCGCCGCTGAGTTCGTAGAACAATCCAATCTCGCCCACCACATCACTGCCCCTGCGGGTGGCTTCTTCAAAGACAGGGGCTGAAGGCTTGATGCCGGGGCTGACCACGATGACCGCGTCGGGCAGCACGCGATTTTCACCGAGCACGACTTCTACGCGTGGATCGAGTTGGGAAAGAAAGGCGGTCAATTGGTCTTCATCACGCAGATCACTGGCGACGACGCGGTGACCGCGTTTTACCAACGCGTTGGCAGCAGCAACGCCGCTTCGAGCCAAGCCCATGACACAGTACGTCGTCATCGCTTGTTGAGTTTCTCAATCAAATTGTCGGCCAATTCAAAGAGATCGTCGCCGCCAAAGAAGATGATTTGCAGGCCCGGTGTGATCCGCCCCAACAGGTGATCCACAATGTCATTCATGTCTTGGATGTAGACCACTTCACTGCCGGCCTGACGAATTTTTTCAACCAGCCACTCCGTGTCGATTCCGGGGATCGGGACCTCCCCGGCGGTGTACAGCTCGGTGATGATGGTGTTGTCCGCGTCCTGAAATGCCACCGAATATTCATCACCCAAGTAGTGGATCATGGTGAATCGATAGGGCTTGAACACAGCTGTGATGGGGCCATCGGCCAGGGTCTTGGCCGCCGCCAACACGCGGCGCATTCCCGTCGGATGGGAGATGTAGTCTTTCACAACTCGAATCCCACCAGCGTCTACGACAGTGAATCGGTTTTCGATGCCTTTGTAGCCTCGGAGCCCTTGGCGAATGGCCTCCGAGTTGATGTTGGCGGACAGGCACGCCGAAGCCGCTACCAGCGCATTCATTGCGTTGTATCGGCCCGGTTGGGGTACGTGAAATTCGCCCAAATCCATGCCTTGATGAATGATTCGGAATTGGGATCCGGCGGGGCCAACCCGCAAATCGGTCCCCATCGTATCGGCTGGGTACCCATCCACATCCGTGTCGAATCCGCAGCAGGTCATGGCGATGTCTCGAGAGAGACGTGGAATGAGCGCGCGGACACCTTCATCGCCGACGTGCAGCACCGCCATGTGTCGATCCGCGTCGTCCTCGAGGACACTCACAACGGTTTTTCGAATCGTTTCGAGATCCCCGTAGTAGTTGAGGTGGTCGGCTTCCAGGTTGTTGACCACCAGAGTTTTGGGTCGAACGTGAACCAATGAGCCATCACTTTCATCGATCTCCACGACCAAATAGCGTGGATCCGTCTGGGCATTGAATCGCGTGTTCGTGCCGTATTCATTGAGCAACCCACCGATGATGAACGAGGGCTTCTTCTGGCCGGCCTCCAAGATGCCTGTGATCATGGCGCACACGGTGCCCTTTCCGTGGGTGCCGATGACCCCTAGGCTCTCCCAGCCCGCCAGCATGGCGCCCAACACTTCGGCGCGATGAACCACGCGTACATTCGACGCCCGGGCAGCGATCAACTCGGGATTGGTGTCGGGGATGGCCGTGGAGTAGACGACCAAGTCTTTGCCTTGGATCAGCGACGCGGCGTGGCCAATAGTGACCTCTGCACCCTCCTCGCGAATGGCGATGGTCAGTTGGGATTCTCGCACGTCGGATCCGGAGACGTCGTATCCCATAGCCAACAACCCACGTGCTACGGCGCTGACGCCGATGCCGCCGATACCGATGAGATGGATTCGTTGAACATCTTGTAGAATCACAGAAATCATTGTTACTGGTCGCCTGTGAGTCCCGCAAGAATCTCGCGCGCAAAGCGTCGAACTTCCTTGTTGGCGTGACTGGTTTGAATGCGTTCAAGAAGGGCGATGCCTTTCTTGCGATCGATGTGCGTCAACACGTTGATGGCCGCCATGGCCAAGGTAGGATTCTCCTGTACTGCAATTTTGGCGACGTTCGTGAAGGCCGCTGGGCCGCCGATCCGCCCCAAGGCGCCAATGGCCAAGTACGTCGTCATTTCGTCCGACGTCTCCATGGTTCTCACGATCGGCTCAACACTGGATGCGATACCCAACTCTCCTAGTCGACGCAAGGCCGCCCAGCGTTCTTCGAGCTCCCGGGAATTCAAACCCAACAAGGCATTCTGCTGAGAGGTCTGGCGATACTGGATTTGCATCCAGACATCGCGAAATGCCGACTGGAGTGCGCGGGTCAAAACGTACGAACACGCGGCGGCGATGTCGGGTGTCACCTCGCGAACATAGGGGATGGAGTCTTTGGCCGTTCCGATGATGTCTTCACCCAGGCCGTTTTGGTCTTCAAAACGGACCGTGACTTGAACACCCCAAGTCAGCAGCGCGATATCTGCCTTTGGATCGGGCTTCCCATTGACCGTGAGGGCATAATAGGTTTCCACACCGGCAAAGAGCCCATTCGGATCGGTCTTGAATCCGGCCGAGGCCGCGGCCTTTTTGGCTAAGCGAGGCAACGCAGGTCGCATGTCGACCGGACGTTCCTGCTCGTCGGTTTGGTCCACCGTGACCACATCCAATACCGGAGGCAGGTTGGGTGACGTGGTTTGCGGAGGCGCCGGTTTCGGCGCGGGCGCCTGGGTCGGGTCGGCTGTTGGCGTCGGCACAACCGGCGCGGGTTCATCGCGGCATCCACACATCATGCTGACCAACAGGAGTATTCGAATGGCCATGGTCCAAAGTCCTTTCCCGACGAGTCTGGCTCTTTCCTCAACTGCTGACAAGTGAGGTGTTGATAGCTTGACGCTGCTGCAAAGGGACCGATACTGTCAGCAAACGAGGAGGTTTGTCGATGCAATCTTGGGTTCGCTCGTCATTGTGGATCGGTGTGTTATTTGTTGTGATCGGGACGGCAGGATGCCTTAAAAAGCCCGACCTGGATGCCAATTGTGCCAACGCGAAGTCGATCACGCCGTACGTCGTGGTGACCGATCAGTTGGACGTCAAGAAGGGCGATCGCGCTGATTGTAGAAAAATGAGCTTTCCCGATTCGGGTACGGCCAAGCTGACTTACACCATGGGTGCAGCGTTCAACCCTCACAATATCTTTGGGAACATTACGGCCTATGACAGCAGCGAAGCTGAGATTAAGCAGGTGTCCGTTACGCCTGCGCAACGCAACGTTGTGCTGGAGTTTCCTGTGGAAGCCAACCGGACCAGTTACGTCTGGTTTCGGGCCGACTCCGGGAAACACGGCTACACCATTCGGCTTGAGTACTCGAATCCATGCTCAAAATGTGGTCCGAACGACGACTGTGTCAATGGCTCCTGTCAGCCCAAACAATGTGATCCTCCCTGCGATGACTACTCGGAGATCTGTGATGCGGGACAGTGTATTTCTCCATGCGAGCCGCCGTGCAGATCGGGAAGAATATGCAACGCGGCGAGTGCGCGATGCATTCGAAAATGCACCAAGACAAGAAAGAGTTGTCCCTCCGGTACGTCGTGGAGCTCATCGAGGTGCAGATGTCGAAAAAAACTGGTGTCGTGTGCCGATGGATGTCCGTCGGGGACCATCTGCCGAAGTGGGCGATGCCGGAAGCTTGCGGCTGTGTGTCCGGCCGCGTGTCCCGCAGGTCAAAATTGCAATGCGTCCACAGGGAATGTGTGCAAGAAAAAGCGGTGCTCACCGGTGACCGCGCGGGCCACCTCCGTCCAGCGTGACGGCGATTACACGCTCATTCTTGTCAATCGAGGAAGTGATCACGGAATTCGAGTGGGCTCCCGGGGTAAGATGTGTGGAAAGTCGCTGAAGGTATTGAGAGTCTATTCGAGTGGTACTCGCGCCAAGGCGCGCGTCATGGCCACGAAAGAACAACTGGGTAACTGTAAGTCCGCATCCATTTCACGGGTCTGCAAATAGGATGCACCATCTCCGTGCCTCAGGCGGTGTGATGTCCGGTGTGCGCCTCGCCAAACCATGGTCGTCACCGATCGGCTTATTGTTCCGATGCGCATGCGTTGGTGTGTGTGTGATCCTGATGGGGGGGTGTGTGCGAACACCAGTGCCGGCGCCAAGCCAAGATGTGGATCGTCAGGCGCTGGTGATGACCATCACGGATCTGCGCGGCACGCTCAAGCCGTGTGGGTGTTCACCGGACCTGGAGCGCGGCGGTGTGGACCGTATTGCGCATCGAGTGCAAGAAATTCGAAAGAACCATCCCAACAGCCTGCTTTTTCACGCGGGCAACCTGTTTGTGGACGATGAAGGAGTCCCGCCGTCTCGGCGCGCACAAACCGATCGTCGATTGCGCGCATTGGGCGATTCCATGCGTTGGATTGGCGTCACCGCAACCACGTTGGGAGAGTACGACCTGGCTCAGGGTTTGGCATGGTTGAAGACGGCGGTGTCAACCATGCCCACGCCCATTGTGGCAACCAACGTGAGCGGCCATGATTGGGACACCATCGCTCGCAAGACGTTGCTTGTGGAGACCCAAGGAATTCGGGTGGGTGTGGTGGGGATCGTGCCGCCGGGTGAAGGTGTGGTCGATCCACTTCCCGCGCTTCGACAGGCATCCAGGTCGCTGCGCGATCAGGGCGCAGACATCGTTGTCGCACTCAGTGCGATCGGCTTGCGACAGGCCAAGCGTTTGCTTCGAAAAGATCCGATGATCGATCTCTTGGTCGCAGGGGGACTGGGGCTGAAGGCACCGGTCTCTAGTGAAGTCGAACGTTTCGGCACGGCGTGGTTGGTACAATCCCACATTCAAGGAAGTCATGTGGGTCAAATCACACTTACGTTCGAAGCCAAGAGCCGCGATCCATTGACCCATCAACAGACCAACAAGGGTGATCATGGACG
Organism: Myxococcales bacterium; assembly: GCA_963578115.1. Lineage (GTDB taxonomy): Bacteria > Myxococcota_A > UBA9042 > CAUZBV01. The sequence continues at coordinate 1,729 of CAUZBV010000040.1, read as the reverse complement.
CCATTTTAAATACGAACTGAGTCCCGTCGGCTGGGATTTGCCCAGTCACCCCCAGGTACTCGGCATTATGCAGGCCTATAACCGGGATCTGGCCTCCATTAACCTACGGGTCGCCGGCACATTGCCCCCGCTTAATAAAGGACAGGCGTCGTATGTGGGGGCTGACGCATGTTTGGAATGCCATGAAGAAGTGCAACCCTTTTGGGATGCGGACAAACATCATAAGGCCTGGGACACCCTGGTGGAGGAGGGGAAAACCTTCGATTTGGAGTGTGTTTCTTGCCATACCACCGGCTACGGTCAGCCCGGCGGATCCATATTGGGTGCGCTCAAGAACCTTAAGACTGTGCAATGCGAGTCCTGTCATGGGCCCGGTAGTATCCACGTCGAAGACGAAGAAGCCGACTCGATCCAGTTGGTTGTCCCGCAAAGCGTGTGCGTAACCTGTCACAATGCAAAGCATTCTACGGGCTTCCAGTACGATTCCTATCGGTCAAAATTGATGGTCCCAGGGCACGGCAAATGATGCGAGTAGTACTGGTTGCCCCTCAGATTCCACCCAACACAGGGTCGGTGGGGCGTATGTGTGCGGGCAATGACATTCCACTGCACTTGGTGGAACCCCTTGGATTTTCGCTGACCGACAAGTATTTGAAGCGCGCCGGGTTGGATTATTGGCCGCACATTGACTTGTCAGTGCATCCCTCATTCGACGAGGTCTCTACGTTGTTTCCGACCAGCCCGTGCTGGTTTTTCAGCGCGCGCGCCGAACGAACCCTCTGGGATGTCTCTTTCGGGGGAAACGAGTTGCTGGTCTTTGGTAGTGAAACGAAAGGTCTGCCGGCAGACCTCATTGAAGGCCACCAGGACCGAATACTGACCATTCCCCACAACAACAATATCCGAAGCCTCAATCTGGCCACTGCGGTCGCAATTGTGACCTACGAAGTTTTTCGGCAAACGCGGGGGATCGAATGTTGATAGGCCATCGCGTGGTATGGGTTCGCGCCTTGGCCGTGGTGTGCGTCTTGGGGACCGCATCCCCCGGTCTTGCGTCGTGGAATGGGCCCAGTCAACTCATTCATGGGACGGCCCATACGTTGGAGCAAGGTGAGGTGATGATAGGGCTCTTTACTCCCCTGGCCTATGGGGTGAACGACTCGTTGACCATCGTAACCCACCCGATCATGACCTTGTTGTTGACCCCCAATGCGGGTTTTCGCTGGCGAATGTTGGACCGAGAAGTGTTCGATGTTTCCTTGTCGATGGAGGCTGTTCGTTCATTCGCCTCGGAAGATCACGACTTGTTTCGAGATGCTTCGGAGCCGCTGGGCCATATTGCCGGGGGTGTGACCATGACCGTTGATATCAAACATCGAGTCTCTCTGTCGGTCATGGCCGGCTATCAGCGTGATTTGGAGCCCAATGCCGATCTCGCCACCTTTGGAGGGACTGCGAATTGGCTCATGGGTCCGTCCCACTTGTTGACACTTCAGGGCAGCAGTCGTTGGAATATGGGGACCAATAAATTCGGTACACCGAACGTCATGTTGTTTTATGCCCATTGCTGGGATGCGTTTCGGGCTTCAGTGGGGTTGGCCTACGGTACGTTCTCGATTTTACGAGAGGGTGCCGCCCCTCTGGAAGTGCCTATTTGGCCGGTTTTGGATGTCTGGTGGCGCTTTTGATGCGAGACGTCAGGCCCTGTTGAGACCTGGAGATCAGGTTG
>CAUZBV010000039.1:0-13460 GCA_963578115.1 Myxococcales bacterium | reverse complement strand
GCCCGCCGCCGTTTGCTCTTCCAGCCAGCACAACCAGTCCCGGACGCCGGCCGAATTCAAGCGAGTGACGGCAGACACATCCACAAGGCACGTTCGACTCTGGGGAGAAAGTTGGAGCGATTCGAATGCCGAGTGCTCATCCATCACGCCAGACAAAGAGACATGGGCCCATCCCTCTGGGTGTTCCTGAACGGCGTGAATCAATTGTGCGACCATAATAGACCAAACCACCCGTTCCACTGCCCACGACGTTTTCGTCGCTGAGACGGTGCCCGTGCGGGGTTAGTATGTCCATGCGGCTACAGACTGTAAAGATGCGTAATCACTCAAATGACCAAAAGCGTTGACTCGGCGTCCCAAACGCTGGAAACTGCTCGACTCGCTAGGGCTTCTGTGCTAGGCCCAGCGCCGTGCAAATCGAAGAACTGAATGACGAGAACCACGAGACGCAACCCGCCCACGTAGCCATCATCATGGACGGAAACGGGCGGTGGGCTGACCAACGCGGCATCCCACGCTTGGACGGTCACCGTGAAGGGGCCGATCGTGTACGAGAGATCACACGCGCGGCCCGGCGATTGGGCATCAAACGACTCACTCTGTATGCGTTCAGTCAACAGAATTGGGGCCGACCCAGTGACGAAGTGCACGGCTTGATGCAGCTCCTGCAGGATTATCTTTGCACAGAACGTAGCGAGATCCTGGACAACGACATTCGCCTCACAGCCATTGGCGACGTGGATCGTCTGCCCGACTTTGTGCGCACGCCTCTCTTCGCGCTGATGGAGGAATCCCAGTCCAATCAGCACATGGTGCTCAGCCTGGCCTTGAGCTATGGCGGACGAGAAGAAATCGTCCGCGCTTGCCAACACATCGCACAGCAGGCGGTCAATGGCGATTTGGCGGTGGATTCAATCGACATCAACACATTCAACAACGCACTGATGAGCCCGGATCCCGATCTGCTGATTCGAACCAGCGGCGAGTACCGGCTCTCAAATTTTCTGCTGTGGCAATCGGCCTACACCGAATTTATCTTCACCGACACCATGTGGCCCGACTTCACAGAGGATGAGTTCCTCAAAACCCTCTCTATTTTTCAATCTCGGGAGCGACGTTTTGGTCTGCGTCCCGGTCTGGATCTGTCATGATCGCACGGCTCTCGACAGGCGTTGTTTTGGGGGGCGCGATCATCGCGCTCCTCATCATGGGCCCGGACTGGTCCGGATACGCCATCATTCAGTTGCTTATGCTCTTTGGCGCCGACGAATTCTATCGAATGGGATTGCAGGACTCCCCAAAACACTATCGGTTGGCCGGCGTATTGGCCTTCGGCGGCATCATCGCGGTGACGTATTGGGCCAGCGCGTGGCTACCGGCCGCCTTCTTGATCGCCACACTCGCCTTGCTGTGTGTGGTGCTCTTTTCCTCCGAGCCCGTTGAAAAAATGGGACCCCATGCGTCGGTCCTTATCGCAGGGCTTTTGTATCTGGGGGGCACGGTCGCCGCCTTGACGGACATTACGCACATGCCCAACGACGACGGCTACAAACTGCTGTTGATCCTGTTTGCGACCGTCTTTTTTGGAGACACGGGCGCTTTTTTCTTCGGCAAAGGCATTGGCGGTCCCAAACTCTATCCCAAGATCAGCCCCAAGAAGACCTGGTCAGGAGCCATCGGTGGTGCCCTCTGCAGCGTGGGTGGATTCTTTTTGTTCTACCATCTCTTTCCCCTCCAAAACGTCCAATTTACGGTCATTCAAGGCGTCGGACTGGCCTTGGTCTGCGCGGTCTTGGCTCAAATTGGAGACTTGGCCGAATCGCTCTTCAAGCGCTCCTACGGTGTCAAAGACTCGGGATCCATCTTGCCCGGTCACGGCGGCATGTTGGATCGTGTTGATGGGGTCCTGTTCGCCGCACCGGCCATGTGGATCTGGCTGACCTACATCCGATAATCGCGGGACCCCCCATGTACCGGACCGGTCCCCTGGGGATAACGCATCCCAAACCCTCGACGAAGGCGCATCCAACGTGCTAGAACTTCGCCATGGCTGAACGTACAGTCGCCGTCATTCTTGCCGCGGGCAAAGGCACTCGGATGCGTTCCGAGCAACCCAAGGTCTTGCACACGATCTTGGACCGCCCTCTCATTGGGTACCCGCTGGCGCTCTGTGATGACGTGAAGATATCCCACAAAGTGGTGGTGGTGGGCGAAGGACGCGAAGCCGTCGAAGCGTGCGTCACCCGCTTGGACAGTTCGGCCCAATTTGCGCTGCAGCCAGAGGCGCGGGGAACGGCCGATGCCGTGCGGTCTGCGCTGGACCAGACCCAGGGGTTCGACACCGTGTTGATCCTCAGCGGCGATGTGCCGGGCCTGAGCGCAGCCACGGTTGAAGCGCTCTTGCTCACCTTCCAACAATCGAACGCGCCGCTGGCGATCGTCGGCTTTGAGCCCGCCGATCCCACGGGGTACGGCCGGCTCGTCATGGAGGACGATGCGGTGATCGCCATCGTGGAAGAGGGGGACGCCAATCCACAACAACGCGACATAGGCGTCGTCAACGCGGGCATATACGCCGCGGACCAGGCGTTTTTGGCCCGCGCGCTCGCTCAGATCGACACCAACAACGCCCAAGGCGAGTTCTATCTCACCGATTTGGCGAAATTGGCCGCCCAAGCCGGCACGCCGGCCCCGGTGATCATCACGGCAGACGCCAGCGAGGTGCAGGGCATCAACGACCGCGCTGAGCTGGCGGCAGCGACGGCCATGCTGCGCAATCGACGAAACACATCGCTGGCGCACGAGGGCGTCACCCTGCTCGATCCCGACACCACCTACGTCGGTTGGGACGTTCACATTCAAAGCGATGTGACCTTGTCTCCCCACGTCAGCCTGCACGGACAAACCACGATCGGCGCTCAGACCACCATCGGACAGGGGGCGGTGTTGACCCACGTGATCGTGGGATCCAAGGTGACCATCAAACCCTATTGTGTGGTCACCGAGTCAACGCTCAGCGACGGCGCCACGATTGGTCCATTCGCTCATTTGCGACCCGGCACGGTTCTGGGCGAAGGCGCCAAAATAGGCAATTTTGTGGAAACCAAAAAGGCCGTGGTGGGAGCGGGTTCCAAAGCGAGTCATCTGACCTATCTGGGCGATTGTGAGCTGGGCGAGGGTGTTAATGTGGGCGCAGGGACCATCACCTGCAATTACGACGGCACCCACAAACATCGCACTCGGATCGAAGACGGCGTGTTCGTGGGCTCGAACACGGCCATCGTGGCACCGGCCACCATTGGGGAAAACGCGGTGATCGGCGCGGGGACCACGATCACCAAAGATGTGCCGGCGGACGCCCTGGCCTTGTCGCGTTCCCCCCAAACCAACGTAGAGGGTTGGGCAGCCCGCAAACGAAGAAACGACGGAGCCGAGGAGTAAGCGCATGTGCGGCATCATCGGTTACGTGGGCTCCAAGAACTGCACAGAGCTCATTCTCGAGGGCCTGCAACGCCTGGAATACCGCGGTTACGACAGCGCGGGCATCGCGGTCATCGCCGACGATGATCTCCACATCCGCCGCTCGGCCGGTAAATTGGTGAACCTGGCGAACAATCTTCGCACCGATCCCTTGACGGGCACCACCGGCGTGGGTCACACCCGCTGGGCTACGCACGGGGCGCCCACCGAAGAAAATGCGCATCCCCATCGCGCCGGGGATGTGGTGGTGGTCCACAACGGCATCATCGAAAACCACAAAGAGCTCAAAGACGAGCTCAAGACCGACGCGCTGCCCTTTACCAGCGAAACAGACACCGAGATCATCGCTCACCTCATTCATCGGGAACGCGCCAAAGGGTTGGACTTGCCCGAAGCGGTACGGAGTGCGCTGAGCGAAGTGCGCGGGGCGTACGCCATCGCGGTGCTCGACCGGACCGAGCCCGATCGGATCATCGCCGCCAAGAACGCGTCGCCGTTGGTCGTAGGGATCGGCGATGGGGAAAACTACCTGGCCAGCGACATCCCCGCCATCTTGCCCCACACCCGGGAGATGATTTTCCTCGGCGAAGGCGAGATGGCGATCCTCACCCAAGACGATGTGTCCATCGTGAGTATCGAGGATGGAGAGCCGATCGCCAGTGAGCCTCAAACCATCACGTGGTCGCCCGCCATGGCCGAAAAAGGCGGCTACAAACACTTCATGCTCAAAGAGATCCACGAACAACCTCGGGCCATGGTCGACACGCTTCGCGGTCGGGTGCGCATCGAACACGACGCGGTGGACTTGCCTGGGATCACGCTGGATGATGCGGCTCTGAAGGCCATCGATCGGGTGGTCATCGTGGCCTGCGGCACCAGTTGGCACGCAGCGCTCATTGGCGAGACCCTCATTGAACAATTTGTCCGGATCCCCACCGAAGTGGAATTGGCGAGCGAGTTTCGCTACCGAAAACCGGTCGTGAACGACAAGACCCTGGTCATCGCCATCAGCCAGAGCGGGGAGACCGCCGACACGCTGGCGGCCATCGCCGAAGCCAAGAAGAGCAATACCCCCTTGGTAGGCGTGTGCAATGTCATCGGCTCCACCCTGACCCGGCAGTGTGAATCCATGGTGATGACCCACGCGGGTCCCGAGGTGGGCGTGGCCTCGACCAAAGCGTTCGCCACGCAGATTGGGGCGCTCTACATGCTGGCCCTTCGAATCGCCCAAGCCCGGAGGACCATGACCTCCGCCGAGATCGGGGAGCATCTGCAGGATCTTATCGAGATCCCCAGTCGAATGGAAGAGATCATCCAAGGCCCCACAGACGTGTACAAAGCCCTGGCGCGCAAGCTCCACCACACAAGCAGCATGCTCTACTTGGGTCGCGGCCTCAGCTACCCCGTGGCCCTGGAGGGCGCGCTCAAGCTCAAAGAGCTCAGCTACATCCACGCCGAAGGCTACGCGGCCGGTGAGATGAAGCACGGACCCATCGCGCTCATCGACGAAGACATCTACAGCGTGGTGGTCTGTCCCGAAGGGCCCCACTTTGAGAAGACCTTGTCCAACGTGGCCGAGATCAACACCCGGGGTGGATCGGTCATCGCGGTGACCACCGAAGGTGCCGCCGCCGAGCGCGTGAGCGACGAAGTAGACACGGTCATCACCGTCCCGGCTGTGCGGGAACACCTGCAGCCCCTGCTGACCATGCTGCCCATGCAGCTGCTGGCCTACTACGTGGCCGACTTCAAAGGCACGGACGTGGATCAGCCGCGGAACTTAGCCAAGTCCGTCACCGTGGAATAGCGCTAAAGTGTACCACGCAGACCCCTGATATTCAGTGGTTCTTGCGCCTCCAAATCATCGTGGAAACAGGCGCTCTCTGGCTCGGCGCATACTCCGAATACTCGGCATCCCTGTATGATCTGATAATGGAGTTGAGGGGCGAAGGACTTGGATACAGACGCATTGCCAAGTTGTTGAATAGCCAAGAGATAGAGACGCCAAGGGGTAAGGCTTGGTTGCCACAGTCCGTCTTTTCCATAATCAAGAAACGACGTCTCAGAGACGAACGCCTAAGCAGTCCACCCCAAATCACGCAGGGACCACGGACACTGCTGGTTCAAGTTGGAGAGAACGCCGTACCACAAACGAATTCATGTTAGGGTCTCGCGTTATGGGCTTCTATGATCGCTTCATTTTGCCGTATCTAGTCAACTGCGCCTGTGGCGGTCGTGCATTTCAGAAGCAACGCGAACGGGTCGTGCCCAACGCATCCGGCAGGGTTCTCGAAATTGGGTTGGGCAGTGGACTCAACCTTCCCGTTTACATGCCGGGAAAAGTCACCGAAGTGGTGGGGATTGAACCGTCAAAAAATATTTCTCAGCTTGCACAAAAACGAATCGATGACTGCGATTTCACTGTGTCCGTACTTGAATCGAACGCTGAAGATATTTCGCTTGAGTCATCCTCCTTTGACACCGTACTCGTGACCTACACCCTGTGCACAATCCCGAACCCGTCCAAAGCGCTCTCAGAGATGGCACGGCTCCTCAAGCCCGAAGGTCAATTGCTCTTTTGTGAACATGGGGTCTCACCCGATGAATCGGTAGCCAACTGGCAACGGAGAATCAATCCTATTTGGGGTGCCATTGGCGGTGGCTGCCGACTGGATTCGGACATCCCCACCTTAATCTCGCAAAATAGATTTACAATCACCGAAAACAACAGCGGCTATATACCCGGGCTAAAAAGCCTGAGCTTCAATTATTGGGGCGCCGCCACGCTGGCTTGATAGGAAGCAGTGAACAGGTGATGCCAAGCATCTCACTGAAACGCTCTTACGCATCTAAAAAAAAACCATAACAAGTGATTATGCGCTTAGTATACCCGTTCGCACATTCGGCGACGGTGGAGTAGATCCGAAAAGGCTAGTCGCAGCCCGCGCTTGGGACAGCACCATTGAGGTGTCCGCAGCAGGTGTCGTCGTTTTCCTGACTATTGGTGAAGTCCGGGCAGACCGTAAACCCCCATTTTGTTCCGGTCAGGTTTGCGTTTTGGAGATTCGCGTCCTTCAGGTTCGTGTAGATCACGTCTGCGTCGGTCAGGTTCGCGCCGGTCAGGTCCGCACCGTTCATGTCGGCTTCGCTCAGATCTGCGTTGGTCAGGTTCGCATTGCTCAGGTTGGCGTCTTGCAGATGCGCGGCTACCAGGTACGCGTCAGTCAGGTCAGCGTTCGTCAGGTTCGTGCCTTCCAGCTGCGTGTGCCCCATATACGCGCCAATCAGGTTCGCGTTTTGCAGATTGGCGCCCGTCAGGTCCGCGTATGCCAGCTCCGCGCCTGCCAGCTCCGCGCCTTGCAGCTCTTTACAGCCCGCCAGGGCTTTTCCTAGCCAGGTGGTCACAGTACATTCCAACGGCGTGTCTGGGGCGTCTGATGGGTTGGTGTCCGCGGTGGTGGTGTCTGAGGAGGTGGTATCCGAGGTGGTGGTATCCGGGGTGGTGGTGTCTGCGGAGATCACATCACTCGTGGTGGTGTTGGGCTCGTCTCCACCATTCCCACAGCCACTCAGCCCGCCAATGGCGACGACGAGAAAAGCTGAAAGCAGCAAAGAGTAGATGCGACGCATGATGTTCCCCCGAATGTTCGGATTGAAAATACTACCATGGACCATGCAAGGCAATGGGGCTACGATAAGCCCTACAAGCTAGCTGTTTGAGTCACGGTCGAGTAGCCGAGTTTCGAATGTAGAAAAACTGCCCGGCACGAGCTTTCAAGAACGCATTGGCGTCCATGGCTGGCGGCGGCGTGTGATGGCAAGGCGGTGGGACGCCGGCGTAGCAGCGCTACGTCAAGGAGCACAAACGTAGCCAGCGCGCGGGGCAGGCGGTCAGTGGCCCAAGGCGCTCGCAGAAAGCCCGTGCTATTCGACGAATTGTAGAAATCGCGCGACGATCTTCTTGGTCCCCACGCTCTTGAAGTGCACCGTCACCCGGGCGTTGGGGCCGTCGCCGTCCATGTTCTTGATGGTGCCAAAGCCAAAGCTGGGGTGGGTCACCTGAGCGCCCACGCCGCCGACGCTGGCGGCGGACTGACTGTCGCTAAAATCCAACTCTCGATCGTCGGAGGTACGTGTCCAGGTGCTCGCCGACGATTTGGCGGAGGTCCACCCGCCGCGATCGCCCAATGTAGAGCCAGAGAATCGGTCTTCGGCGCTCTGATGACACGCTTCTTTGGGGATCTCGTGCACGAAACGTGAGGGGGGGTTGAAGTCGGTGCGGCCAAACCGCTGGCGACTGCGCGCCCAGCTCAGGGTGACTCGTTTCTTGGCGCGCGTGATGGCCACGTACGCCAAGCGCCGCTCCTCTTCAATCGCGTCGCTGTCACTGCTGTTGAAGTGGGGGAAGACATTTTCTTCCAGCCCCGTCACAAACACCGTATCGAACTCCAAGCCTTTGGCCGCGTGAACGGTCATGAGGATCATCGCATCTTGGGACCGATCGCTGTTCTCGTCCAAACTGCTCAGGAGCGACACATGATCCAAGAAGGCGGACAAGGACCGGTCCTCGGCCCGCTCGGACCAGTTCTGGATGCTGACCATGAGCTCGTCCACGTTTTCTCTTCGGCTCTGGGCCTCGAAGGTGCCTTCGTCTTGCAGTCGCTTGATGTAGCCGGTTTCGGCCAACACGGTCTCGGCCACTCGAAAGACCTGCGAATCATCCGTCACGAGCTTTCGAAGCTGCTCGTTGAGACGTCGAAAACGATCCACCGCCTTCTTGGCGCGGCGGCCCTCGGGTCGTTCAATGAGTCGAAGGAGGCCGTCGTAGAGCGACGTCTCTTCGTCTGCGGCGATGACCGAGGCCTTCTTGAGGGTGGTCTGTCCAATGCCCCGAGGGGGCTCGTTGATCACCCGCATCAAGGCCACATCGTCGTTGGGGTTGTGGGCCAAGCGCAGGTAGGCCAACACGTCTTTGACCTCTTTGCGTTGATAGAACTTCAGCCCCCCCACCACCACATAAGGCGTGGCGCTGGATCGAAGGGCGTCTTCATAGTGGCGACTCTGGGCGTGGGTCCGATAAAACACAGCGATATCGCGAAGGGACACCCCCTCGCGATGTCGCGCGAGCGCCTGGCCGATCACCCAACGCGCTTCGCCCGACTCGGTGTCCGCTTGATGGAGTTGCACCCGATCGCCGCCCTTGTCCTCGGTCCAGAGCACCTTCTCGTGGCGGTGTTGATTGCAGCTGATCAGACCGCTGGCCGCCTTGAGAATGTTCTCCGTGGATCGATAGTTTTGCTCCAACCGAACGGTCTCGACCGTGTGGCCCGGAAAATCGTTGGGAAAGCCCAGGATGTTGCCCACCTCGGCCCCGCGCCACCGGTAAATGGACTGATCGTCATCGCCCACGACGCACACATTGGCGGTGTCGCCCGCCAGCATGCGAATGAGTTTGTATTGGGCGTGATCGGTGTCCTGGAACTCATCCACCAGAATATAGCGCCAGCGATATTGGTATTCGCTGAGCAAGGGTGGATGCTTGGTAAACAAGCGCACGGCTTGGAAGATCAGATCCCCAAAATCGAACGCGTCGGCCGTTCGCTTGGTCTTCTCGTAGGCGGTATACACCTTGGCGCAGAGTCGGTCGATGAAGGACTCCATGGGCAATTCGGCGTGTTCCGGCCCCCGGAGATGGTGCTGCTGCGTGTCGATCCAGCTGGCCGCTTTGCGCGCGTTGAGGGTGTCTTTGGCGATGTTTAGAGAACGGATCACCCGCTCCAACAAACGCTTTCGATCGTCGTCATCGTAGACCACAAACCCCGAGGTTCGATCGGTCAGATCCGCGTGACGTCGTAGCAAACGCAAACAGATGGAATGAAAGGTACCCAGCCACACATCGCGGCCTTCGGGGCCCAAAAGCTCCGCGACACGCTCTCGCATCTCTCCGGCCGCTCGGTTGGTGAACGTAACGGCCAAGATCTCCCAGGGTTTGATGCCGTGTTCCAAAATCAGGTGGGCGATTTTGTAGGTGATGACTCGCGTTTTGCCGCTGCCGGCACCGGCCAAGACAAGCAAAGGGCCACCGATATGGCGGACCGCATCAAGCTGGACATCGTTCAAGGCTTTGTCGAAGTCGATCATCGACTCGGCATACCGCGTCACGTGCCCCGGGGCAACCGGGAAAAGACAGGATACGGTGTGGTTACTCGACCGGGGGTGCCGTGGGGGTGCGTAGCGCTTCCAAGATCCGTGCATACTTGGATTGGCGGAGATTTTGGCGCGCGTTCAAGAGAATCAACAACACGATCACCGAGCGGATCCCCACCTCGTAGGCGGGATCCCGATACCACCGGTACCCAATGTACGTGGCGTAAAGCGCAGCCACGACCAAACCCACCCACATGAGCACCCGGAAGAGACGCTGCCGTGCGATGGCCTGGGCCGCAAATTGTTCGTCGGTTGGATTCAACAAGGAGCTAGGCTCGCACAGAACGTCGAAACCACCACAGCAGTCCGAGCACATGCGCAAACACGAAGGCAAATGGGCCACTTGCCGGGGTTTCCGTACTCACCGCGCATCCACCGCCAGCGTCCTGGCCACCGCTTTCGCAATGGGTTGTGGCCGTCGACTGGAGGCCATTGGAAAAAAGCGCCGTCACTTCGTAGCACGCACCGGTGTCTGCCGGGATCTGTGGGCGGCAAGCAGCAGGCCACAAGGTCGTCACCCCATCGGACGTGACCACCCAACCAATGCCCTCGGTGTGCACATCCAGCGCCACCAAGGTCGCATCGCTCGCATCACACCATTGAGCGGCCGCCAGGTAGCCACAGTGGTCCGGTTGGCCCTCGACGCTGAACACATCGGCGATGACCGGCGCATCGATGGACACTGCACCGGTGCTCTCTCCCGTAGTGAATGTAGACGCCAGCTTCTTCACCGTGGGCCCGTCGCCCACCTGCACCAAGAGATCGTAGGTCGTGTCGGGCATGAGATCACCCGGGTTAAAAATCCACGGGTGAGCACCGTCGGTGCCTGAGGGTTCCAGGACCACCTCACCCACGCTCACAACCACCGGCACGCCTGCGGGTACTACCACAACAACATTCATGTTCGTGGGGACATCCGTGGCGTTCTTCTCGGGATACATCCACAGCACCTCGCCCATGGGTGCACCGCAGTCGGCATGAACAATACCCGACGAAACCATTCCCAACACCAAGACGAGACCTGCAATCCGACTGGACGTCATGCTAGACCTCGTTCTCTGGGAGAAGACCCCGCAAAATAAAGTCGTAAAGCGCGGAAGCCATCGCCTTTTTGTCTGGGATCTCCACTCGAGACACCACCAGATAGTGGTAAAGGACTTCCTTGATGGACCCAATCATGGCCGTGGACACAATGTGTGCGTTGACGGGTCGAATGATCCCCATTTCAGCACCGCGTTGCAGCGCCTCGACCAACATGCCCTGCAGGAATTGATAAAATCCTGCGAGCTTCCGGTCCACCTCATCGTCCACACCCACGGCCTCGCGCAGAAGAACGGTGGTCAGATCGTGGTTTTCTACGAGCAGATCCACCACCCGCTGAATGTTGTCGTACATCTGTTGGGTCGGCGTGGGCAGATCCGGCGACACTTTGACGCCCTGAACACACGCCAACAACTTCTCCACAAAGCCATGCACCAACACATGGAAAAGCTCCGCCTTGCCGTCGAAATACAGGTACAGTGTCCCTCGTGAAATCGCCGCAGCGTCGATCACGTCCGCGATGCTTGTGGCGTAATAGCCCTTGGTGGCAAAGACATGCTCGGCGGTGCGCAAGATTTGCGCGCGTCGTTTGCGTCGCTTGGCCGCTGCTCGCATGGAGCGGCCATCTTGTACTTGGGATCTCATGCTGCCAACGCCTTTGTCTTGGATGACTGTTCTGAACCGAAGACCTCGCCCGTGTCGACAAAATGGACGATTTCATCTCGCATGGTCACAGCCAGCTCGCGTACTTGCTCGTCCGACAGTCCTTTGGTCTCGACTTGCGCCCCCACATACATGGTGATGGTTCCCGGTTTGAATAGATAACTTCCTTTGCCATTCACTTCCCCGAGCCCTCGCACAGCGAAAGGAACCATCGGGATCTCAGCGTCTCGCGCCATAAAGAACATGCCCCGTTTGAATTCGTTGACCTTGCCATCGCGCGTTCGGTGCCCTTCGGGAAACACCAAGATCGACAGGCCTCGATCCACACGATTGCGCGCCGCAGCGGTCACTTCCGCCGTCCGCCCGTCTTTGTGGGGATAAAGGGGGATCGCGAGCGTGGTCCGCATGATCCAACCGTAGCAGGGGACATTCAAATGCCAGGCGTTCATCACCCCACAAAACTCATGTGGAAGGGCAACGGCCCCGGCGTGACCGTCCAGCATACTCACGTGATTTTGCACAAAGACGCTCCGTCGGTTGGGATCAAAATCGGGCGAGTAAATGACTCGAATACGACTGAACGTCATGCGCAAACACAGCGCCATAGGGCGGGCAGCACACCACTCGTGGGCAAGGGAGTGGGACACACCGAACATTTTCAACACAGCGAAGAGAATGCCCCCAAGCCCCATCAGCGCATACGACACCACCACATACACCAATGAGAAAGGAATCAAGACCAGGTATTTCAAATATTTCATCACACCCTCACATCCAATGCCCTTGGCAACACTTCGATGCGCCGCGGCAACAAGCGAAGTACTTCACCGTCGATCATGACGTCTACTTCGCTGGATAAATCAAAATCAATGGTGCGCACCCGGCTTTGACTGGCCGAGGGATGGTCCACATGCGTCCCCTTGAAAATCTTGGGGAAGGTTCGAAGTAACCCGAAGCGCCCCATCTCACCCACTCGAATCAAATCGGCCTCGCCGTCACTGATGTCCGCGTTGGGTGCCATCATCATCTTGCCACCCGTGTAGCGGCTGTTGTTGACAGAAATGAACGTCACTTCATCGCCCTCGACCGCGCCATCGTCCACACGCATGGGAAAGGATGACGACTGCAACCGAGCCACCTTGCTCAACACACCCAAGATGTATCCGAACTGACCCAATCGCTTAAAACGGCGATTGGTCAACGCCCCAACCTCGGCCACAAAGCCCAAGCTCATCAGGTTCATGAAATGCAACACACCGTCCCGATGGGTGAGTTGGATCACATCACAAGGTCGACGTTTCCCTTCCACAAGAGACTGAAACGAATACTCGGCTCCATCGTCCGTAAAGTCTCGCAAGAATGAGTTGCCGGTCCCCAGAGGCAAGAAACCGATGCTCACGCGGGTGCTGGCATTCAACGCTTCCGGAAACAGCCCATTGAGCACTTCAAAGCACGTACCGTCGCCGCCCACAGCGATGAAGTTTCGGTATCCTTCCGCATAGGCGTTGCGCACCAACACCGTTCCATCGCCTGGACTCGATGTAGTTCGCATCTCCACCTGAAGACCCGACTCACGGAGCCGATTCAACTCGGCTTCGGCGTGTCGACCACAGCGCCCCCCGCCCGCGGCGGGATTCACAATGGCGACAAAGTGCTGTGCGTGGTCGTTTCCCATGGTGTCCTCTACAACCCCATCAATGCATCTTCGCGACTCAGTTGTTCCGCGAGCTGCGTCGCCAACACTTGCCGTTTGACCTTCATAGACGCTGTGCGTGGAAACTCCTCGGTCCAAACCACGTAGCTCGACAAACGCTTGAAATCGACCAAGTTTCGATTCAAGTCGCGGATCTGACCCACCACCGAATCCAAATCGCCGTTGGTCGGTCGCAACACAATCATCAACGCTTCGTCGGTCAGCTTCCCCGTGGGCCACACATAGTTGGCCGCAAATACGCAGTGCTCTTCGCTGCCATCCAATGCATCAAAGGCCGACTCGATGTCCTCGGGATAAATGTTCTTTCCGCCTTCGGTGACGATCATGTTATTGGCGCGCCCCACCAACTTGAGGT
>CAUZBV010000038.1:0-13531 GCA_963578115.1 Myxococcales bacterium | reverse complement strand
GCGCTGTTGGGTGGCATGGTCGGAATGATGAATCTCTACGCAATGTCGTGGTTGCTCCACCGAATCATCGGTGGTGACACAACGACAGGGTATAAGACCCGCTATGCCGTCATGCTTGCGGGCAAGTTCATGGCGGTCCTGGTGGTCATCCTCATCGCCGTGGTGTTCATTGGCCTGGATGCACTGGGATTTCTATTGGGGCTTTCGACGATGGTTGTTTCCCTCTTTGTGGGTGGGTTCGCTTACCCCGCGGAGGTGGATGTGAGCGAGAACAAGGAGAGTGAGCAAACGTGAGGCAGCGAGTGCATACGCTATGGCTTCGGTTTCTCATGGGGTTGTGTGCGGTGATCTACGGGACGCCTGCGATGGCCTCTGAGGGCGATCATTGGTCTATCTTTTCGAATATTCTCCCCGAGAGTTTGTTGCAAAACCTACAGGTGGTTTGGGGCAAGACATGGATCGCGGGCGATGCGCATCCCAATCGAATCATGCACTTGGTCATGTCTATCCTTGTGTTTGTTCTGGCCATTCTTTGTACGACCCTGGCCGCCCGCAAGTTTCGGAAGGCCGGTACAGAGGCGGTGATGCCCGAGAGGAAGTTTGGGCTATTCACGGTCCTTGAGCTTTGTAGTGAAGCCTTCCTGAGCATCATGAAAGATGCCATGGGCCCAAAACACGCACGCAAGTTTTTCCCGCTCATTATGACCCTGGCCATTTTTATTCTGTTCGGTAACTTGCTGGGAATGATCCCCGGTATGTTGCCGGCTACGGACAATTTGAACACCACGCTGTCGTTGGGGCTGGTCGTATTTGTGGTGACACACTTTTACGGCGTGAAAGAACATGGATTTGTCCATTACTTCGCCCACTTTTTGGGGCCGATTCGAGCGTGGTACGCACTACCCTTGATGATCTTGATGCTATTAATCGAGGTGATCAGTCACTTGGCGCGACCTTTGTCGCTCGGGATCCGGCTCTTCGGCAACATGATTGGTGACCACAAGGTGTTGGGCATCTTCTTGAGCTTTGGGGTCGTATTGTTGCCGCTTCCAGTCATGGTGTTGGGGCTGTTGGTTTCAGTCGTCCAAACACTCGTTTTTTGTCTTTTGTCCGTTGTGTACATCGCGTTGGCGGTGGCCGAAGCCGATGAACACTAGTTGTCGCGGATACTGAATCAGTTCATTGAAGGAGGAATTCAAGTGAACAAAACACGCAAGACACTCGTTTTTGGTTTTTTGACCTTTGTGATGCTCTGCATGGCGGCGCCTATGGCCATGGCTCAGGAAACCGCTGCTGCGGAACCTTCCGGAGCTACGGCAGCAGCGGTTTCAAGTGCAGACAACGAATTTTCCGTGAAGAAGTGGATTGGGCTCGCCGTTGGTCTGGGAATGGGTATTGCCGCGTTCGGCGGTGCTTTGGGCCAAGGTAGGGCGGCCGCTGCCGCACTCGAGGGCATCGCTCGCAACCCCGGCGCGTCGGGCAAGATCTTCACTCCGATGATTCTTGGTCTCGCGTTGATCGAGTCTCTCGTCATTTACTCCTTGCTGATTAGCTTCATGCTCTTCGGTAAGTTGTAGTCGACTCCGCGACTCTCCAGGCGAGTTCCATGTCGTGGAATGGCGGATTCGGCCATTCTTCCAACCATTAATCCGGTGTGCGGGTTCGGTGGGGGGGTCCGCGATGTGCCCACCCCGCTAGGGTCGCCTGGCGGCTCACGCAGGACCACGATGATGGTCTCTAGGAGTTCACCGCAGCAACGCTTGCGAAGTAGTCCTCTTCCAATTCGTCGAATTCCATTGTTTTCCCGCAATCGGGGCAATCAAACGGCGGGGCTGTATGGGGCGGCGAAGTGAGAGATTCGTCTACAGTGAGCAAGAGCTGGTGCTCCAAGTCACACGTGTTGCAGTAATAGGGCGCCATGATGGAACGAATTTGGCTGTGACCGTGAAAATTGGCGATCATCGCCAGCTGACACACCATGGGCACGGCCGTGCGTTCCCAATAGACGGCTATGTCGGCTGGGATCCGACGCATGGCCTCAATCCAGTCGCGTACACCGACGGAGTTGATACGTTCCACACCGGCCAAATCCAAGACCAGCGTGGTGGCGCCGGAAACCGAGAGCAAGGGGCTCAGATCGCTGCGTTCATCGATGCACCCTGTCACGGTCAATGTGATCGCCGATTCGGCTGTACTTCGTTCGATCTGACATGGGGTTGAAAGGATGGCCATGAATGTTCCGTTATCCTGCAATCAAGAGTACAGAGGATAGCGCTTTCAAGTCGTCTTCGTCTACTAATCGTGTGTTGGGCACGTTGTTGCGCAACGACAGCGCCGCCTGTTCAATGATTGGATGTGCGTGGCTGTCCACGCGGTCGAGGAATGCGTGGACGATGTCCTCCATCTCGTCACGTTTGGTGAGCATCGTCGTTACTTGTTGGGTGGACAGAGGCTCAAAGCTGGGTTTGCCTTCGCAAATCAGGTGCGCAACCAATGTTCGTGCAAGTACTTCAAAAGAAATCAATGGACGTTGGGACTCTGGGATTCCGCTGAACTCATGCGTTTGAAAACGCTCCATGGAGAATCCAAAGGACTGTTCAAAGATGTCGCAGACCTGTTCGGCGCGCGCCAAAATCGCATCAGCCTCTGCCAAGTCCGCCCGCGAGGTGAATGGGATCCATCGACCCGTCTCCATTCGAAATCGGGGTTGCGGTCGACAAGCCAACGCGGCGATCAAGTTACTTACCTTGTCGTTGAAGAGCGTTTGGCCCCGTTTTTCAAGGTGTATTGCCCGTTTGGTCAGCAGCATCGTTTGTGCATGACCCACTTGAAACAAGTTCACTAGCCACGCCTTTTGCAAGATCGCGTGGCCGCGGATTGGATCACCATCAGCGAGGTGTTCCAGGCCCAACGAGATCGTGGCGTGAACACTCTGGGTGATCGAACCGACTCGATCCAAGTTTCGCAGGGCAATCCCTGCGGGTGAAGCGACGACGGCCCGGTTCACGCACAACGTAAACTCTCGAACAAATCGGTCAGTGTCATCCAGGCTGCGAAGGCATTGGTCCAAGAATGGGCCCGCATTGTTCGATCGAGCCAACGCCCAGCCTACGGATGTTTGGTCATTGATGAAGTGGGGTTTCTCGGCTCGTTCCAGCGATGCTTTGAGCGCTTCGATTTGGATGGGTGCGTACAAGACATGTGCCTCGTCGGGCGGTGGAAATCCAAGGTCACACAGCCGCTGAGTCCGGAATTGGTACGCACTTTCCTCCGCCTCGATACGAAGCTCGGATTTGGCGCTTCTCAAGATGTTTCGAGCCAGGTTCATGTCGAAGCGATAGAGTTGATCCACCACAAAATTCAATCGTGGTGCGAACTCTTCACTTCTGGGCGGAAGCCCGAGCCCGAATTCTCGGTCCGGCGTGTAGAGGATCGCACCAGTGTTTTGGAACGCCAGGATGTCGTCTTCCTGATCGCGATCGAAAATCGCTGTCGTGTGGAGGAGGATGTAATTGACCAACAATTCGGGGTCCACGCTGCCAATTGTTTCGGACAGATTATCCAGGGATCCGTCCTTAATGATGTCCAGCCAGCGATGAAAATCATCGACCTCAAACGAATCACCGAGCCAGCAATCCAAGTCGATCAGCGCTTGTCGTTGCTCCCGGGAAGTCATGGCGATCACATCTGTGCAATCAGCCAAGCCAATGTCGTGGATCAGGAGGTACAGTTCGTCCGCAGCAAAGGAACGCACCAGCTCCTGAGGATTCTCAACGCTCAACAGTGCGTCGATTTTACGGGCGCCAGACAACTCCAGAAATCGTTCGGGGAGTCCCGCGGCTAGGCGGCTCGAATGCTGACGAGTTGGTCGTTTATCTCTCACGGCGCGCACCTTAGACGCTCCGGGGCGGATTGACAAGGTAGATTCTGCCCAAATCCACCGCCTTTACCGCACGATGGGAGCCCAAATAGCTGCACTTTGTTCCCACGCATCTCGCCCTATGGGGCACCGCTTCGAGTCTCACGGGTGCAACCATCCGTCTTGCTCGCCGGCAGCGCGGCGCGTCGTTCTTGAGATTTCTTGTGTGTCGTAGGTGGTGGCTTGTCGGCTGGGGGGCAGGGGCGGGGATTTGTGGAGTAACATCTGGCTTGATTCAGGCGCATGGAGCGATTAGGCTCACACGTCAACACGACCCTGGATTGGTATTGATAGCATTGGAAACGCATGGGAAAACCGAGTCGGAAACGAGCGGCCTGAACGGGGTCGGCGGGCGCCTTTTCCATTTTATTCGGACTCATTCCAAGGTGTTCAGTGTTCTCGCCATCGTGGTGGCATGGTTTGGCATCAATTACCCGGGCCTGGGCGAGATGGGTTTGTGGGATCCGTGGGAAATGAATCGGGCCCAATTGGCGCGCCAGATGACCGAGGCCCCCAAAGTCTTCGTCGTTGAATCGGTCGCATCGGGTAAAAGTCTGGGTTCATTGGGCGCGTGGCTCGCTGCCCGGTATGAGGACCATCTCCAAATTGCTTCGTTGGAGTCGCCGGCCCGTCCGAAATCCAGCGCGCGTAAGGCAGCCCAGCGTGTCCACACGATCAACCTTGAAAATGCGCTGACGAGACTGGATGAATCCATCTTTCATCTCTTAATTGTGGACGTTCGTGCGGTGGTTCCGGATCCTCGGGCGACCAACGTCGTCAAAACGTTTGCTGATTGGCTGGAGCGCGTCGAGGCGCGTAATCCCGGGTTGCAACGCCTCATTGTCGTGGGCGCCGCGGACAGCACAGCCAGTTCGATGCCATCGGACGATTACAAGGAAGCCCTTCGAGAGGCGATGGTTACAGCCAGAGCCAATTTGGCGGCCAATGATCTGGTGGGAAAAGGCTGGGGCAAAGCGGGCGCCTTTCGCAAAGCCCTCCACATTCAGCTCCGCGCCGCAAAGAAAAACGGCTACTCGCCGGTGCATGATCGACTCTTGACGCCCGATGAGCCTGTGTCCTTTTTGGAGAAGGGGTTTTGGGATGCGGCCAAGAAGCACCGTCTTCACGCCGACATGAAGGAATCCGTTCCTTCCGCCATCGTGGATCAATTGGCTGAGAAGCCCTTGTTTGCGTTCGCCGATCCCTTGGTCGGGTGGGTGAGTAGCGAACAGTACGCCGCGCTGACCAAGGATTTTTCGGCCGCACCGCAGGAGGCGCGACGTGTGGTCGACACCTTTGAAGCCGAGGTCGATCGCGTGTTTGGCCAACCGTGGACGCAGGCTCGTCTAAAAATGGACGGGGAAACCCGATCCCTACCCCCATTCGACAGTTGGTTGGTGGCCCGGTCATTGAGTTGGTTTGGGTTCAGTGAGCGCTCGTGTCGCATCCCGGCGTTTGTGCTCGGGATGCTGGGTGCGTTGCTGGTGTTTTGGATTGCCAGTCGTGTGTGGGGCGGACGGGTCGGCCTGTTGTCTTGTTTGGTTTTAATGACGTGTCCGCTCTATTTCGCACAAGGTCATTCCGTCTCTTCAGAGATGTCCTTCATGGTGTCGCTCATTCTGGTGGTTGGCGGATTGTTGATGCTTGTGCACAGGGAAGACTCGGTGTGGTCGGGTGTGGGTCTGCTCTTCGCTGGCGCTGCGCTGGCGTTTTTGACCAAGGGGGTCTTTGGTCTCTTGTTGCCTGCAGGGATCGCAGGTTCGTACATCCTCATCACCCGAGAGACCCGTCTACGTGTTTGGGGCAGCGCCGGCGTATTGGGGTTGCTCTTGGGCGTCGCGTGGTTGATGGTCTACTCTGCGGCGGAGGGCAGTTTTTGGTCTCAATTCAGCCTACAAAATGCGCTTTTCGAATGGAACATCAACTCCGGTGATCGTCCCGTCGATCTAAACTTCGATGTACTGATTCGCCAAATTGGATTTGGGGCCGCTCCTTGGTCCGCACTCTTGCCACTAGCGTTCGGCTATCTCGTGATGGAACGGACGAAAGACGGGCACCGGCCAGCGGTGTTGATTGTACTGTGGTTTGCCATCCCCTACGTCGTTCAGTCGTTCCTGTTCAAAGACACCAATCACTTTGTGTTTCCCGCCATTCCTGCGTTGGCCGTGGGTGTGGGTCTCTTGCTCGACCGTGTTCTGCGCGGGGAGCTGCTGGGGGTGCTTGGTGGCACCATCGCTGTGGTTCTGCTGGGGATCTTGGTCAGCGAGTTGAAGCAGTCGCCCGAACCCTTGACTAGTTTCTTAACCGTGGATCCTCCGCTCTATGGTTCGGAAGGGAAAGGAAACTATCCCGAAAGCCTCAAGTTGCCCAAGTCATTGCTACTCGTATTGTCCATGATCGCGGTAGTGATCATCATTCACACGACAAAGCTTGCCTCGAAAGTGCGTTCGATTCTTGGGGTTTTCTTGCGGCCCAAAGGATTCTGGATCGCGCTAACGGCCGTGTTGACCTTGTTGGTAGTGCGCTTTGTGGTCGGTCTTGAGACGCACATTGCCGATCTGTATGCCGCCGGTGGGCCTGTCCGGCACCTAGAACCGATTCACCGGCTTTTTGTCCGTAGTGTGCTCTACTGGCGGCCAGAGACATGGGCGGTGGCGTTGATCGGGATCGGCGGTTTGTTGGGCCTGCTGGCTTGTCATACCGGTTTTTTCCAGGCCAAGAAACGATGGATACAAAACTGGGTATTGACCACGCCCATTTTTCTGATCAGCGGGTTCGTGTTGTCGGTCGCTGGGGTGTCGCTGGCGTTGTTTGGGCATTCGGATCCGGTGGCGTCGCTGACCGAAGACGGCAAACTGGCCCTGGGTATCATGGGCTTACTCTGCGGTTTGGCGACGATTGTTTCGGCCGCTCGTCGGCCGGACACCACCACCATGGCGGGTGTGGTACTAACCGCCACAGCGGCGCGTTTGGTCGCGATGCCAGGAGCGTTGTGGCTCGAAGCCGTGGGGGTGTCGGCCCAAGGTCCCGAGTACGCCATTGTAGAGGCCTTGGTGACGACGGGATTGTCCGTGGTGTTGTGCGTCATTGGTGTTTCATTAATTCGTCACCAAGCAAACCGAGTGGGCCGGTTCGCGATCCTGTGTGCTGCATTGGTCGTAGCCATTCCGGCGTATGAGCCGACGAACATTTTGACCTTGTTGGCTTTTGTTTTGGGCCGCGTGGCGTTGATGGCCACGGTGTTGGCGGCCTGTCGAGGACCTCACATTGTGGCGGCCTTCGCCGAGCGATTTCCAGTGTGCGCTCATCTCACCTCGCCCTTGGCTGGGTGGGCAGCGGTGGTATTGGCCGTGGTTGTTGGCGCTGTGATGTTGGTGCCGGCGCTGACGGTCGATCCCTTGCGGTCAAGCCCACTCGCGTCACCGCTGGTGTGGGGGGCATTGGCGCTGACGGTGCTGGTCTTGCTCTCGGCGTTGTCGAGCGGTGTTGGCGCCATTCAACAGAGGTTGCAGTCCATCGGGGAACGTTGCGGCCAGTTTGGGGCTCGGTTGCTTGGGGGCATCCGGGCATGGCAGGAGCGTCCGTCGTGGATTTTGACCACCGTGGGTATCGCGTTGCTGTGTTTGGGGATTGCGCTGGAACGCATTCTGGCGTGGGGCCAATTCACGGATGGGTATGTGTCGTGGGCCACAATTCACAGTCCAGTGGCCTGGATTGGCGGGCTCTTATTGGCGGTTTTAGCCCTTGGGGTTTGGATTGCACGGACGCCTTCTTTGTCCAGCCGTCTCGCACCCGAGGGTTCGACACTGCATGGTGTGCGGTATCTGAGTGAACCTCGGATGGCATGGCTCGTTGGAGGCGCTCTGCTCGCTTGGATCGTGGGTGGATGCGCCGTGCAACTGTTTCGTGGATCCGGGCTGACATTGATGAATTACCAAGCCTTGCCTGACCCCTCAACGCCGGAAGCGGCGGTTCTGTTGGGTCGCGCTTTGTTGATTGGCGCTTTGGTGAGCGTATCGGGGTTGATGGCGGTCATGGCATGTTGGCCGTTCATCGCGAAGCGTCGCTCTTTTGCGATCGGTTTTGTGATTGTCTCGGGTCTCGCGCTCGCTGCGATTCTTGTCATCCCGTTGACCCGAAAATGGGTGCAGCTGGAGGGAGCCGCGTTGCCGGAGCATGTGGAACCCTATCTCACCTATGTGTTTGCAAAGAGTCGTGTGACCTTGCTCCTGTACGGCATGGTGGGCGTTTTGCTTCTACTCGGCGTGGTGGGGCGCTTCGATTGGCTGAGTGCCCAAGTGCGCAACAAGCGTCGATTGATCGAAGTGCTGACCATTGTCTGGGTGATTGGGCTCGTGGGTTCGATCGCGAGGTTTGGGGAGATCCACCCGGACGGTGGGTTGAGCGTCATCCCCTTGGCTGGCGCCCTCTTGCTCTCTGTGGCGGCGTTTTTCGTCGTCAAATCGACGGGGGTGGTCTCGTTGTTGAGCCGTCTCCGGCGGGTTGTTCCGTCGGTGATCTTGTTCGGTGTGTTTGCTGCGATGGGGTTGGTGGGTTGGTTTCTAAGGGACTCCTCGAGTGTGGCCGCATTGATCCTCATGGTGGGCGCCGGGGCGGGCTTATTGGCTGTCCTCACCAACGTGCTCGCTCGATGGATTGCGCCGATTCGCGCGCTTGAGTTGGTGGAACGTCCTCGCGTTTTTGTGATCTTGGTGGCGCTGCTCGCAGGCAGTTTTGCGTTCTTGTACAACCAGCAGCTGGTGAGCGCGTTGAGTTACCACGTGTCGCAAAAACATATCCTGGAGACGGTTCGTGTGGCCGAGCGCGACGGGGACTGGACGAAGCGGATTTACCAGATCGGCATCGGCAAACGATCGCTGGTTAATTTCTACACGAGAGACATCCCATCGGTACGAAAGCAGGATCACACGATCGCCTTGCGCGCGTTGGCTGGGGAGAGCGATCAGGTGTTGCCGGTTACGTACGCGGGACAAAGCGTGACTGAGCACCGATTGATTCGAGCCTTTTCGCCCAACAACGACTCAGATGGTGATGGGAAGCGCGACTACCCGGCCGACGCGGGGATGATGGCGTCGGTGAACAAGACCCAGGGGTGGATGCTCGATCCGGACAAACATTGGCAAACCGACCAGTGGAAGGGCTCCTTGTTGATCGACAGCGATGATTGGGCGTTTAAGGTGTTGTCCAACACCGAGAATAAGGTCGTATTTCAACGATCCGGTACGCGTGTCAAGAACCGTCAGGCGGTCAAGGGTGGGCTCCGAAAGACACCTCGATTTGACGCCAACGTGATCAGCCGAAATCGCTACGTGTTGGATTCGCCCGATGCGTCGGAGCACGGTGCATCGGCGATGGGCCGGGATCGAGTGTACTTCTTGCTGCCAAAAATCGGACAACACGCGCCTGCATACTCCGATTCGGGATCGTTCTCCGATTTGAATCATCAATTTCGAAAGCTCAGCGGCGGACGGCAGCTGGTGGTTCTCGATGATCGATCGTCTCGGATTCTGTTGGCGACGCAGCAGCTTCGTGATGGTGAAAAGGACCACAACTGGATCCGGGATGCGGTGCTCAGTGCACAGGATTTCGAAGCCAAGGTGAAGGCTGGAGACATTCGAGGCGCGGATCCCAAACGTCCCCAAGCCGGAATCATCAATTGGGACAACAAGCTGCTGTTGTTGGGATGGAGCATGGATCGATACGCGGTGTCCAAAGGGCAAAAACTGACGATACGGCTGTATTTCAAGGCGATAAAACCGGTCCAAAAATCATTGAAGATCTTCATGCACATCGACCGAGCCGGGCATCGGATCCATGCGGATCACTGGGTGTTGCCGGTCAAGAAGGGCAAAGAAGGGAAACATTGCATCGGCTGTTTCCAGACCAATCACTGGCTGGCGGGGGACATTGTTGTGGACACTCTTGAGCGGGACGTGCCCATCGGTGCTCCCGGCGGAACCACCGACATTTGGTTGGGGTTCTTCAATCCTCAGGGGGACAAGCGGCTATCGGTTACTCAATGGAACGAGAAGACGGTGCATTACCCCGGGCGTGACAATCGGGTGCGTATCGGCTCCTTTGAGGTGCGTTGATGGAGATTACCCACGGCTGGTGGTGGGGTGCAGTCTTTTGTTGGGGGGCGATATGGGGTTCGTTTCTCAACGTCGTGATTTATCGCGTGCCATTGGGATTGAGCATTCTGCGACCAGGCTCTCGTTGTACGTCGTGTGAGACGCCGATAGCCTGGTATCACAACGTCCCCATTCTCTCATGGTTGCTTCTCCGGGGACGTTGCGCTTCGTGCAAGGTTTCGTTCTCTGTTCGCTATCTGCTGGTCGAACTCGTGACGGCTTGTATGACCTTGGGTGTGTGGATCAAGCTGACTCAGGGAGGGCATTGGGAGGGGGCCTCGCCGCCTGCTTCAGTTGAGATCTTGATCGCATGGTTCTTCCTCTTTGTGTTTGTGGCCGACTTGATTGCGATCGCGATGATCGATTTTGACACCATGAGGATCCCGGATGTTTTGAGCTTATCGCCCATCCCTCTGGGGTTGTTCTGTGCGCTCTTTGTGGGCGATTTAACGGGCGTTTCGTTGCAGTCCAGCCTGCTCGGCATGCTGATCGGTGGTGGGACACTGTGGTGCGTTACATACGGTTATTTTCTGCTGACACGTCGCGAGGGTATGGGGCTGGGAGACTATCGACTCATGGCGTTGGTGGGAGCGTTCCTTGGCTGGCAAAGCGTGCTCTTTATTCTGATGGCGTCTGCCATTCAGGGGCTGATTTATGCGCTGGGCTGTCATTGGCTCGGTCGTAGCCAGGGAGCGCCTACAGACGAGCCTGAAGAGGCGGCCGATGCATCGACGGTGGCCGACGATGAGCAGCCGGCAGAGACACTTTCTTTTCGGCATGTGGCCGTACCCTTTGGCCCATTCATTGTCTTAAGTGCGTTCGAATGGTTGGTGTTTGACCACACCTTGCTGGCAGTCTTTAACCAATGGGTCATTCCACCGGTCGTTTAGGCGCGCCCTCCATCCTAGAAAATGGGTGAGTGGATGACGTTGTGTGCATCCCCATGATACCTTGGATGGGGTTGAAGAAGACGCCATGATACAAAACAGATTCGGAGTTCGGTCTCAATTGTTGCTGACCATCATTTCAGCGACGGGGATTGGCTTTGCCCTCATCTATTTCATCGCCGGCTCGTTGATTCACAACATGTTCAAGGAAGAACAGCTGGCACGCGATCAGGCCATTGCCCTTCGTTTGGCTCGTGAGCTCGCCAGTGACACCCAAGAGGTCAGCGCGCAGCGTGATCGGCTCGAACGTTGGCAAGAAGCGGCTGGCAACTCTTGTGTGGGTATGGTGAGCGGCATTGACAGCATTGATTTGATGGACAGGCAAAGGCTGTCGAAGTGTCTCGATGCCGAAGGGTTGCAGCACGCGATCACAACAACGGCCGATGGCATCGCCTATGAAGTCGTCAAACAAAATGGGGTGAGCACGTTGATTGTGTGGGTTGCCCTTCCCAAGGGTCCCGGCCAACAGGTCCAGGGAAGAGCGAGTCGACTGGTCTTTGTCTCGTCGATGGGGCCGGTCGAGAAACGCATCGAGCAGACACAGCGGTTGATGCTTTTGTTCATGGGTCTGACCGTTCTTCTGATGTGCTTGTTCGCCTATGGGGTACTGACCGGCATGATCGTTCGGCCTTTGGGGCAAATGTTGCGAATGATTGAGCACGTCACCGGTGGCGATTTGGATGCCCGGGTCACCGTATCGGGCGGACAAGAGTTGCGCTTGTTGGCGAACACGTTGAATCGGATGACTGCAGCGTTGCAAAATGAGCGTTTACGAATATCGGCACACATTACGGAGCTCAAATTGATCAACGAGGAGCTTGCCCGTGCACAGGACCGACTGGTGCGATCCGAAAAATTAGCATCGGTGGGTCGATTGGCAGCGGGGATTGCCCATGAAGTGGGCAATCCAATTAGCATCGTCTTGGGGTACTTGGAGATGATGGAGCGAAGCGATCTCACCGAGGAAGAGCGTGAGAAATACGTCGCGCAAGCCGTCCAGGCAACCAAGCGTATCAGTGACATCATTCGAGACCTGTTGGAGTTTTCACGGCTGGAGAAGCCGGACGTCAATGCCCATTGCGACGTGGTTGCTGTGATTGCACAAACCCTACAGCTCTTGGAGCCTCAGGCGCGTTTTCGGCACGTCGACATTGAATTTGATCCCCCAACCGTGTCTCTGCGAGAGGCGGTCATTTCGGCGCAACGCTTGCAGCAAGTGCTGGTGAATGTACTGCTCAACGGTGCAGACGCGACGAGCGAAGGGAAAGAGGGACGCATTCAAATCGAGGTGACGCCCGAGAAGCATCACGTGACCCTTGCGATTACTGACAATGGCACCGGGATCGATCCGACGCTACGGGACCGGCTTTTTGAGCCCTTTGTGTCCACGAAAGAAGAGGGAGCGGGGACCGGGCTTGGACTGAGCGTGTGCTACAGCATCGTCGACGCGGTGGGTGGTGAGATTTCTTTTGAGGATGCGGAGCCGGACCGGGGAGCGCGGTGTTGCATCCGTCTCCCTTTGCGCAGTGAGGCTCAGACAATGAATGACATCGTTCAATCGGAGATGGAGCCACAGAGCACCGACGATCGCCCCCATTGACAAAGTTCTGCATACCCTGCATTATTTGCATAGAAATCGAAACATAATGCGGGGAGAAATCCAGTGATTCGGCAGGTGCTGGTGGTGGATGACGAGCGGTCTTTTTCGGATCTGATGGGTACATTTCTGACCAAAGAAGGCTACGAAGCAACCTGTCTGACCGATCCCTCCGTGGCGTTGGAGCACTTGGTGACTCATCCGGTGGATGTTGTGCTGTGCGACATTCAAATGCCTCGAATGAGTGGTTTGGACTTTCTGCAGGCACTCAAGGAACGTGACCTTTCGGTTAATGTGATCATGATGAGCGCGTACGGCACTCTGGAGACAGTCGTCGAATGTATGAAGCTGGGCGCATACGACTACATTGCCAAGCCATTTCAGTCCGATGAACTCCGCATGCGCTTGGCAAAGTTGAACGAACGAAACGATCTCAAACAAGAAAATAGACGTCTGCGCAGCGAGTTGGTCCAAGAGAAGGGATTCGACAATATGATCGGTACGAGCGAGCCGATGCGGAAGCTGTACGCAGCGATTGGAAAGATCGCTACGTACAAGTCCACCGTTCTCATCGCTGGAGAGAGCGGCACGGGCAAGGAGATGGTGGCTCGAGCCATTCATCGCCACTCCAATCGCTCAAAACGCCCCTTTGTGGCAATTAACTGTGGCGCGATCCCCGAAGCGCTCCTTGAGTCCGAGCTGTTTGGCAGTGTTCGAGGCGCGTTTACGGATGCGATTCGAGATCGCAAAGGTATGTTTGAGGAGGCGCACACAGGCACCCTCTTTCTCGACGAGTTGGGTGAGCTGCCCCTGCACCTACAGGTCAAGTTGTTGCGTGCGATTCAGGAGGAGGAGATCCGGCGAGTGGGTGATTCACAATCGCGGCGCATCGATGTGCGGATCATTGCAGCGACGA
>CAUZBV010000037.1:0-13666 GCA_963578115.1 Myxococcales bacterium | reverse complement strand
AAGAGGCGAAGCAAGCCGAAGAGGCCCGTGCGGCGGAAGAGGCGAAACAAGCCGAAGAGACGAAACAAGCCGAAGAGGCGAAACAAGCCGAAGAGGCCCGTGCGGCGGAAGAGGCGAAGCAAGCCGAAGAGGCCCGCGCCTCCGAAGAAGCACGGCTAGCAGCCAAGAGCGCCGAGGACACGAGCCAAGCCGTCACAAGCGGTTCGGATTCGATAACCAAACAGTTTTTGGGCGAGGAGCTGAAGCTTCCGGTGTCGAAAACAGCTCATACGGAGCCAGTCGTCGTCTCACCGACAGCCCATACTCCCGTGCCGGATGCCCCTACACCCGAGATGGAAGAATGGTTCGCAGAAGGTCCACGACGGGTGGCAGACGACAGTGAAGACGTGCTGGATATTCCCGCCAAAGACTACAAGTTCTGGGTGATTGCGGGCATTGCCGTACTCATCGTGGGGTTGGTGGCCGTGGGAATGAATCACCTCAATCAGCCGGAAGAAGAAGCGTCGGAAATACCGGCCAGTGACTTGGCGCCATCACCTCGTTCAGCAGATCCTGTAGCGGAGGCTCCCAGCGCGGAGAACACCCCTTCTGCCGCAGAAGTCCACGGTGCCTTTGCGGACACAACCCCCGCTTCAGCACCCGAGCCCAGCGGGACGGATGAGGCGGCTTCCGCGCCATCGAGCGACGAGTCGGAAGCGGTCAAAGGGGAGTCACCGGAAGAGCCGAAACCGGGCGAAGAGAATGCGAAGGAGAGCCCTTCCGAAGACTCGAACGCACCGGATAAGGCAACCGATGAGCCGAAACCCGTCGGGGACGGGGCCGAGGAAGGCACCGCGCCCGCGAAGGCCGTCGATGAAGACTCTACCAAAGAGGCCGCTGACGATGAGCAGGCCGATGACGAGGACGTAACGTTCGATTCTGATCTCATGGATGAGGACGACGACTTGTTGGATGACGGCGAGGTCTTGGAAGCCGACGGCCCGAGCGAAGAGAGTCCGGCCGAGAGCAAAGCAGCCAAGGCCAAAGAAGCGAAGGAGAAGGCGGCGGCCGATCCAGCGGCCAAGGCTCAAGCTACCAAGGAGAAGGCAGAGGCAGCCAAAGCGGCGAAGGCCAAAGCAGACAAGGCGAAGAGAGCCAAGGCCGACAAAACCAAGGCGGACAAAGCGAAGAGAGCCAAGGCCGACAAAACCAAGGCGGACAAAGCGAAGCGAGCCAAGGCCGACAAAGCCAAGGCGGACAAAGGAAAGAGAGCCAAGGCTGACAAAGCCAAGGCGGACAAAGCGAAGCGAGCCAAGGCCGACAAAGCCAAGGCGGACAAAGGAAAGAGAGCCAAGCTCGAAAAGTACAAAGCAGCCAAAGCAGCCAAAGCCAAGAAAGCCAAGGCGGTGCCCACAAAGACAGTAAAAAAAGAAACCGACTCTTGGGCTGCCAAGGCCAAGGCCAAGGGTTATGTGCGAAAAGGACTTCAGGTGCTTTCCAAGAACCCAGCGCTTGCGGTGCGTTTTTTCAACAAGGCCAAGAAACTAGATGGAAGCAATAAAGCCGTCGATGGATTGATCCGCCGTGCCAAACAGAAACAGGCAGAGAAAAAGGCGGCGTCTCCTTGATCGTTTGTGACGTTTTGGCTACTGACCACACCTCGTGAGCCGAATTTCCTATCGCGATTTATCCCGCCTCTTGCAGAGAGTGGCCCTGGTCGCCCTGGTCTTGTCGTTGTTGGCGATGGTCTTGGTGGTCTTGGTGGAAGGCTACGAGTTGACCACCGCGCTTTGGGCCGTCCATTTGTCCGTGACCGTGTGGCTCAGCGCTGTGGGTGTAAGCACCTTGTATCAAGCGCTCTTGGTACGGCGCTCTGTCCGGCCGTGGGAATGTCTGAGGTCCTTTGCGGCGGACATCATCCTCTTATTGGTTGTCGTGATGTTGTTCGGATCGGAGCGGCGCAGCTTGTTGGCATTGGCCATCTTTGTACGGCAAGGGCTCTTTGTGGCCCGTGTTTTTCTAAGTACGGAGCGTGGTGATCGAGCGCTGGTAAATCTGTTGGCTCGGCCCGCCAAACTGTTGGCGAATTCGTTCTTGGTGGCCATTGTGTTGGGGGCGGTCTTTTTGACCTTTCCACGTGCGACCACCGATGGAAATGGGGCCGATGCCATTGACGCTGTTTTTACGGCGACATCGGCTACCTGCGTGACCGGGTTGATTGTGCTCAATACCAACGACGACGAGCGAAGCGATCGCGACCTTCGAAGTTTCAGTACGTTTGGTCAGTGGGTGATACTGGTGCTCATTCAGGTGGGTGGTTTGGGGATCATGACGTTGAGCGCCGCTTTTGTCCTCTTGCTGGGAAGGCGCCTTGGAATGCGTTCACAGGCGTTGATGCAAAATGTGATGGAGGAGCAATCACGACGCGCTCTCGAGCAGAGCATTCGAACCATTGTCACCATGACATTCGTTTTTGAAGCCGTTGGAGCCCTCCTGCTTTTTGTGCGTTTTCTGCCGGAGCTGGGCGATGCGAAGCAAGCGCTTTTCTACAGCGTGTTCCACTCTGTGAGTGCCTATTGCAACGCAGGGTTTTCCCTGTGGAGCGATTCGCTGACTTCCTGGCGAAGCGATTCGGTGGTGATGTTTACGGTCATGGGGTTGGTCACCATTGGCGGTTTGGGATCGACTGTAGTGGCTGCCTTGGTCCACCGAGACAACCTCACGAGGTCGCCCCAAGCGACCTGGAGTCGGTGGCCTGTTCATGTGAAAACGGTTCTGGTGGTTTCCATGGTGTTGGTCCTGCTTGGCACGGTTGTGTACTACTTTTTTGAGTACGACAAAACGTTGCAAGGGATGTCTTTGGGCGACAAGCTGACAGCGTCTTTGTTTCAATCCGTGACGCTGCGCACGGCAGGCTTCAATACCACCGATTTGAGTCAAGTCCATCGAGTCACACTCATTGTGATGGTGCTACTCATGTTTGTGGGGGGCAGTTCCGGATCGACAGCGGGCGGTGTGAAGACGTCAACGGTTGCGGTGGTGTTCTTGAGTGTTCGGTCCATGCTCTTGGGGCGAGATGAAGTTGAGGTGGCGGGTCGAAGTATTCCCAAAGCCATCGTGTACAAATCGATTGGGATTCTGGTGGTGTTCATCGGGTTGATGATCGTTTTTCTCTTGGGTTTATTGATTGTCGAGCCGCACAAGACTTTTGAATCGTTGTTGCTGGAGACCGTCTCTGCGCTGGCCACGGTGGGGGTCAGTCAGGGGATTACACCGCATTTAAGTTGGATGGGAAAGCTGCTGGTTATCTTCTTAATGTTTGTGGGACGAATTGGGCCATTGACCTTGGCGCTTGCGTTGGGTGAACGTAGACAGCGGGGGGAGATGCACTACCCCGAAGGTAAGATCATGGTAGGGTAGCGAGATGCGAAAGTTTGCAGTGATTGGGTTGGGGCAATACGGCTATCAGTTGGCCGTGTCTTTGGCGGAATTGGGCGCCGATGTGTTGGGTCTTGATCGAGACGAGCATATCTGTGAAACCATCAAGCGTGTCGATGGAGTACACCCATTGTGCCTGGATGCCACGGATGAAAATGCGTTGCGATCGTCGGGTATCGAAGACGTGGATGCCGCGATTGTGGCCATCGGTCAACATTTGGAAGTGTCCATCGTTGTGACGGCGCTTTTGAAGCGCATGGCCATTCCCACCATTGCTCGTTCTTCGTCGGATTTACACGAGCAAATCCTTCAGGAAGTGGGGGCCCAAAGGGTGTACAACCCGGAGAAGGAGATGGGGGTGAAAGCCGCCCAGGAGATTTTTGTGCCCGATCTGCATGACCGTATGACGCTGTCGTCTGGGCACACGCTTGCGGAGGTAGACGCCCGCAAGCCTTTGTGGGGCAAGAGCCTGTCGGACTTGGATTTTCGCGGCCGATTCGGTTTGCACGTCATTGCGCTCAAGACACGACGTCCGGCTGTGGATCAATTTGGCGAGAACACCTTCAAAGTAGAAGTTAATCCATTGCCGTCGGGCAGCGACGTGATCGAAGAAGGGGACATTCTCGTCGTGGTCGGCATGGAGAGTCGAGTACGGGAATTTTTGGAGCTTTAGCCTGCTATAGTCATGACTGTCACGTACCAGGACGTTCCAATGCAGTGCCAGCGTGGCGCAAAGTGCTTTGAATGGGTCTCAAGACCGCTTCGCAGCACTTTGGAACCTGCTTTGACTGTTCCTTACAGGCTCACACACACAAGCTATCTGCTTGCGCTAATCAGGCAAACCACTGAAACATCTGGCATCCCGCCATTCAGGAATAGAGCAGGCTAATGCACGACGAGAAGCCCGCATTTTGGCAACGAACGTCCATTCAGGGCAAGGTCCGCCTCGCGCTGGCGGGTGTACTCTTGCTAACAGCGCCGCAGGTGGGATTGACCTTGTACTACTTGACGGGACTGTCCGGTGAATCGCAGCACGTGTACAAACGAGTGGATGTGGTTTCGCGTTTGTTGGCGATCCACGAGCGCTGTGATCGATTGGCGACCGTCAATGTAGCCACCCTGTCTTCCGACGAAAAGGACCGCATCCTTCAGGATGTCAACCAGCTGGCCAACGACGCAGAGGAGTTGGCCGTCGAATATCCTGAGCCCAGTATTGTTGAGGCAGCCCTGGGCATTGAATCGATCGCCCTACAATGGTCAGACGAAGCCCTCACCGATGCAGTGACCGCCGCCGGCCCTTCGGAGGGGGTGGTTGTACCTGCTCCGCCGCCCATCACTGCACGCTATGTGCTGCAGACCGAGTGGCGGACTCTACGAAGCGTACTGAATCAAGCCCTTTACAGGGATCGGACTCGCCTCAAAAAGAGCAAAGAATCCATTGGTAAGATCTTCAAGCAAGCCTCCCGTAATTTGGTGTCATTGACCATACTCGCTTTTGCTTTTATTGCGGTCTTGATCATTGTGCTTCCCGGCCGTCTTGTTCGACCTCTTCGACACATCACCGACGTCATACGGCAAGCTGCTGGGGGGAAATATGACGTAGAAGTCCAAATTCAAAGCCAGGACGAAGTGGGCCTTTTGGCGCGCACGTTTCGAAAGACCATGCGTCGAGTGTGGGATTTTGATGAACGAAAGAAAGACCGGATCGTGGAAGACGGTGCCAAGATTGACGCCCTAGTGAGGCACATGCCTATGGCGGCGGCGATTATCAACCGTCGTTACGTTATCGAGTCGGCCAACAATGCGTTCCACGACCTCTTCGAACTCTCCGAGCAGGATTTAGACACTCCATTGACTCACGTGTTTTCCGACGGAGGCAGAGAGCTTCAAAACCTCTTCGACGCGGTCGTTCAACATCGAGAGCCACTGATGGACCAGTCGGTACAATTGAAGGGCACCGAGAAGATTCTGAACGTGAACTTTAGTGTGGATCTGTGCCGGAATCGGTCTGGAGAAGTCGGCTCCTTACTGGTCATGGTTCAGGAGGCCACGAAAGCTCCCAGCATCGTGTCGGTGAAAAGCGTTGGAAATGCAAAGGATTCCGCGCAAACAACATCGGATTAACCACAGTTTGTCCACAGGCGCACTCGGCCACGTGAAAATCTATAACTTATTGATATTGCTTGGGTATCGCTGCATTGATACAGGAAGTATCTAGAGCGAATATCTCAGCCTGTGGAAAGTTGTAACTTGAGCTCAATTACACCTCATAGCTACCCCACAGGTTCGGCGAATCTACAGACCTTGATCCGAGTCGTCAAGTGCCCATTCCAACTTTAAGGAAATAAATTAACTTCCTTTGATATCAGTCTATTACGGGCCCGATTGCGCTGAGAATTGTTCGGAATACCTCCTTGAGAGGGAGTCGATGTTCCCGCGCAATGCGTTGGCAATCGTCATACTCTG
Source organism: Myxococcales bacterium (assembly GCA_963578115.1). GTDB lineage: Bacteria > Myxococcota_A > UBA9042 > CAUZBV01. Next base: position 7,783 of record CAUZBV010000037.1, on the reverse strand, counting down.
GCGAACGGTTGACGATTTGGTCCCCATCTCGAGCCACTTTGACGCGAACCGGCCCCCATGGTGAGTCCACCATTTCGATGTGCCGTGCTGTACGGTGGCGCTGGATGGGAAGGATTCGTACACCAATGGTTGTGGACTCACGCAAGATGAGATCAATGACATCGCTTCGTGCTTGTTCGTCGGTGAGTACGCTGAGCTGCGTGGCTGGCCTGCCCTTCTTCATTTGAATGGGTGTCAGCCATACATCATTGGCTCCCTGTTCGAGAAGCCGTTGTGTTAGGTAGCCGATGAGCTCGGGGCTCATGTCATCGATATTTGCCTCAATCTGGATCTCTTGACTGCTCGTTTTCTGCACGGTGCTCCCCAAGACGAGCCGCAACAGATTGGGGCGTGTTTCCGGATCGGCATCTCCTGCTCCGTATCCAATGGCATCCACGGTCATGGTGGGCATCGGGCCGTATTGTTTTACCAGGGCGGCCGAGATTGCCGCTCCAGTGGGTGTGACCCATTCGCCCGTGTCGTCGACCGACACAATCGAGGCGCCCTTGAGAAGCTCCATAGTGGCCGGTGCCGGCAGCGGGAGCTTTCCGTGGGCGGTGTCTACCCAGCCCCGGGGAGTCGGAATCGGTGCGCAGAGGATGTCGTCTACGCCAAGCCATTCCAGACCGATTGCGACCCCACAGATGTCCACAATGGCGTCCAGAGCACCCACTTCGTGGAAATGAACCGCATGGGCCTCCATGTCGTGGATCCGCGCTTCCGCTTCCGCCAGACGTTCAAAGATGTGCAGCGCTCTCGTCTTGACGGATTGGTTCAGACCACTGTCGGCGATGAGTGCACGGATGGTTCGCCAGGTTCGACCATGCGCCTTAGCATTATCGCCCTCCACACCGACTTGGACGTCCACCCCGCTTAACCCTTGTCGAGTGCATCGGTCGGCAGTTAGCGTCCAGCCTGAAATGTCCAGGGTCTTGAGAGCGTCGCGGATGTGGTCGACGGGCACACCCAGATCGATGAGCGCCCCCAGCATCATGTCGCCCGCGATCCCGCTGAAGCAGTCGATGTACAGGATTCGCCGGCTCATTGAGTGTCTTTCCGTCTGCGATTCATGAGGGCGGCTGCATACCCGGCGCCAAACCCGTTGTCGATGTTGACCACGGTGATCCCCGCGGCGCAGGCCGTCAGCATGCTCAGCATGGCAGTGAGCCCGTCGAATGCGGCACCGTAGCCGGTACTCGTGGGAACGGCGATGACTGGCCGGTCGACCAAACCGCTGATGACCGATGGAAGGGCGCCTTCCATTCCGGCAACCACAATGATCACTTCGGCACTGAGCAGGCGGTCACGGTGGCGGAGCAAACGGTGAATTCCGGCGACTCCCACATCGAAAATTCGCTCGACGGTGTTGCCCATGAGCTCGGCTGTCAGGCGGGCTTCTTCGGCCACGCCAATGTCCGCGGTTCCTGCTGTGACGACCATGATCGAGCCCCGTCCACTCTGTTCCACGGGTTGCGGTTGAAACACCACCACTTTTGCGGAGGCTTCGTAGGCACCACCACGGCCGGGGTAGGCGGCCAATAGTTCGTCGGCCACATCGGGCGCGACGCGTGTGGCCAATACGTTGTGCGCGCCGTCCAACAATCGACCCACAATGGTGACGACCTGTTCGGTGGTTTTCCCTTCGGCCAGCACCACCTCCGGGAATCCACGCCGAAGATGACGATGGGTGTCCAAAGACGCCTCTTCCAATTCGACCATAGGAAAATCACGCAATTCTTTCACCGCGTTGTCGATGGATTGCTCTTTATCTCGAACCCGTTGCAGGAGCGCCGCCAGTTGTTTTTCGTTCATGAAGGCGCAGCATCGCCTTCAAGCGATTGAGATGTCAAGCTGAGAAAGGTACGCTGTGGGGGTGAGCAGTCGCAAAAATATTTTAATGATGGTTCTTGGGCTGGCGTGGGTCACCACGCCCATCGATTCTCATGCAGCGCATGTGCGGGAGTTGAGTCTCTCCCAGATGGTCGAGCGTTCGCAGGTGATCACCCAGGCCCACGTCGTCGCTGTGCGAGCCCACCGCAGCGCGCACAACCCCAAGCGAGTGGTCACGACGGTCACCGTTCAAATGCAGCGCGTTTTTCGTCACGACCGTGCGGTAGGACCGGGTGCGTTTGAGACCTTCGTGGTCCCTGGTGGTGTTGTGGGACGATACGGGCAAAAGGTCTCAGGATCTCCTCGATTTCAGGTGGGACAGGAGGTGATCGTGTTGCTACAGCGCCACCCGACGTTGGATTGGCTGACGCCCGTGGGGTTGGCGCAGGGTCGCTATGTCATCGATCGCAGTGGACTCAACAGGCCGATCGCCATTCGAGATCGTCGCGGGTTGGCTCTCATGCGATCCCAACCGTCTGGCCCCTGGCTCCGTGTACCGTCGGTGCCGGCGATTGAGCGTCAACCGCTGGCGGAGTTGCTGAAACGACTGGGCCGATTGGTGAAAACCCCATGATGACGCATCGTACGATGGTGTGTGTTCTAGCCGTCTGTGCGTTGGCGGTCGGGGCAAGCCCGACTGCTCATGGCTACGTCCTCTACACCTCCGAAACCAATCCAGAGGCCTACCTGCGTTGGTTCGACACAAAAATGGTGTATGTGATTGACCTGGCGCCCCCTCAGGAGATCGTGGCTGAGGTCGCGGACGAACAGATCATGGAATCGTTCGATACCTGGTCCACGCTATCGTGCAACGATCCCGCCGAGACCAGCGTCACCTGCGTCGTCGATTGCGGCGCCAACTGCGGCGACGGGGCGTGCAACGGCGGTGAAAACCCCACCGATTGTCCGGTCGATTGTAGTACCAGTTGTGGCAACGGGACGTGCGATGAACCCGCCGAGAGCAGCGTCACCTGCATCGCCGATTGCATCGGATGCGGCGACGGAGCCTGCAGTGATCCTGGCGAGAGCAGCGTCACCTGTGCCGCCGATTGTGGCACCATCTGTGGCGACGGGGCGTGCAACGGCGGTGAAGACACCACCAATTGTGAAGCCGACTGCGTCACCTGCGTCGCCGATTGCAACATTGCATGCGGCGACGGAGCCTGCATTGATCCTGACGAGAGCAGCGTCACCTGCGCCGCCGATTGCGGCACCCACTGTGGCGATGGTGCGTGCAACGGTGGTGAAGACACCATCGGTTGTGTGGCCGACTGCGGCACCTGTGGCGATGGTGTGTGCAACGGCGCTGAAGACATCACCAATTGTGCCGTCGACTGCGGCGTCCGTTGTGGCAACGGGTTGTGCGACGGATCCGTCGAGACGAGTGTGCCCTTTAATTTCCAGTTCGGTGGTTATGTGGAAGGGCGGCAGGTCGGTCATAACGACAAAGATCTGGACGACAACGAGAACTTGGTGATTTGGATTCAAGATGCGTCCGATTGGGATTATTCGTCCGACATCTTGGCCTTGACCTCGTTGACCTACGACACGAACAACGGCGAGATCGTTGATGCCGATATCGAGATCAACGACGCTTTTTTCACGTTCTCAGCCGACGCCGGACCCGGAGAAATCGACCTTCGCAATACTGCCGTACACGAGATTGGGCATATGTTGGGCTTGGATCATTCGACGGAGAAACCATCGACGATGTTTGCCAAGGCGCCGCCCGGCGAAACCAAGAAGCGCGATCTGGAGCAAGACGACATGGATGGGTATTGTGCGCTCTATGGTCCCCATAAGCTCTCTATCCCTCCCAAAGGCGTCAACGTGGTCAAGAAAAGCGGCTGCGCGCCGCGCACAAAGAACGGATGTGCTCTCCAACTACCCAGGACGGGTTTCCCAGGGACGCTGTGGATCCTCTTGGTCGGCTTGGTGGGTCTCGTGCTTATACGTGGGCGTCTAGCCAGGTCGACACGTCCGTGAGGACTTCTTCTTTTTTCGTCTCGTTAAAGAGCTCGTGGGCCATTTCTTTGGATTTTCGTGTGAAGCAAGCGCCGGGATCCCCATGCTGAGTCATCGTCCCTTGCTCTACGCGGTGTGTGTCTGCGTGGCGACGGTGTATTGGGTTCCGTGTGCTGAGGCTGATGACTGCGACTTAAAGACGGAGACCAGCAAATGCATCAGTTGGTCCAATAAGAAAATATCCTACTTCATCAGCACGCCCTTCCCCGATACCATTGATGTTAAGGACGCGGAGGAGCAGATCGAACAAGCCTTTGAAGTGTGGTCAAATGTGAATTGTGAAGGACGGATTGAGCCCTTTGTGTTTGATCATAAGGGTGGCGCGACTGGGACCGAGGTGGGACACGACCTGGAAAATCGAGTGATCTGGATTAACGACGAGGATACGTGGAAGGAGCCAGATAAGGACGGTAACGTGAAGCCCGAAACGGCTTTGGCTGCACTCACTCGGCACTGTGCCGAGTGCTCTGGAGAAATACTGGGTTTCGACATCGAAATCAATGCAGCCCATCACAAGGTGGAAATCAACGATTCTGGAATCATCATGGCGGGTACGACTCGTCTTCGCACCGTTTTGCTTCACGAACTAGGGCATTTGTTGGGCTTGAACCATTCTGAGAACTTCGGCGAGATCATGCATTGCTTGTCAAAGGATGGTGAGGCCGGCCTCACGGTTGCTGATATCGACGCGTTTTGTAATCTGTATGAATCGGCTGAGCCCGTAAACACCTGCCCACAGCCCGCAAAGGGCGGATGTGCGTTCCAACAACCCACCACGCAATCGCCGGGCTCGCTCTGGATACTCCTGCTTGGCTTGATGGGCTTGGCGCTTAGACGTGGGCGTCTAGCCAGGTCGACACGTCCGTGAGGACTTCTTCTTTTTTCGTCTCGTTAAAGAGCTCGTGGTACAGCCCATCGTACCATTGGATCTCTTTGTCGTGGGCACCCACTGACGCCACAAAGCGTTGTGCCATGTCGGGATCGACCAAATAGTCTTCGGTGCCTTGCAACACCAACACGGGCAAGGACAGACGTTCCGCATGGGTCATGACGTACTCTTGCTGGGCCAATGTTTCGGTGTACCAACGGCTCGTGGCGTTCTTGTTGACGCGCTCGTCGGCATCGTAGGCCTGACACACCGCGGGATCGTGAGACAAATGCTCCGATGGGATCCCCGTGGGGATGGAGAGCGTGGGCCATACGGCCGACGACGCTTTGCCCAGCAGATTCTTCCAGGCGGGCACCTTGGCCTTGAAGCGCATGGCCGGCGCCGACAGAACGATGCCATCCAACCCTTCCGGGTGGGCGAGGGCATAGCTGGCTACGATCAACCCGCCCAGGGAATGCCCAATCAAAAAGAGCTTGTGATTGGGCTCGGATTTCGACAGCAGCTGGCTGACCATGGCATCCACATCCGCCACATACTGCTCAAAACGGTCGATATAACTGCGTTGGCCATCGGATTGACCGTGGCCACGATAGTCGAGGCCTCCCAACGAGTAGCCTTGCCCGTGGAACCAATCAAACACGTGACCATAGCGACCAATGTGTTCGCAAAAACCATGGACCAGGAGCAAGGTGGCCTTGGGTTGGGAATGAGACCAATGCTGCACATGCAGTCGGGTGCCATCGCTGGATTGAATGAACTCGTTTTCGAGCGCGGAATCGCTCATGGTCAAACCCTTTCTGACTCGGGGGGCATCGTGGTATACAACCGAGAGCATGAAACCACCCGTCGCTTTGTCGTGTCAACCGGCTCGTGGCGGCTAGAAGGTGAAAGAACCGAATGCTGTCCTCGCTTCAAATCCGAAACCTGGCCCTGATCGATGAACTCGAAGTCACGTTTCACTCTGGCCTCACCGTACTCACCGGCGAGACCGGAGCGGGAAAGAGCATCATTGTGGGGGCGCTCAATTTGGTGTTGGGCGACCGTGCTCACACGGACGTGGTACGCCAAGGAGTCGATGAGGCGGTCCTGGAGGCCTTGTTTGAGCTCAAAGAAGATGGACCGACGCAGGCGATGTTGCTGGACATGGATTTGGCGGATCCGGATGGGGCGTTGGTTGTTCGCCGAATCATCAGCCGGTCGGGGAAAAACCGGCTCTATCTCAATGGCCATCTCGCTACATTGACCGATCTTCGCCGGGTGGTGGCTCCGCTGATCGACATCTCCAGCCAACATGCACACACCAGCCTGCTCAAGGTTCCAGAGCATCGCGTAATCTTGGATCGGCATGGCGACTTGGGAGGCATTATTCAAGCCTATCGGACGGTGTACGATGCGTGGCGCACCGCCGAAGAAGCGTTTTGTTCCCTGCAAGCCGCCGAAGCGGAGCGTGAAGAGCGTGCGGAGTTCTTGCGATATCAGATCCAAGAATTGGAAGAACTCGATCCCAAGCCCGGAGAAGATCAGAAACTCGTCTCGGAGTTGGCGGTGTTGCGGCATGCCGAACGCTTGCGAGAAGCCACGTCGTCAGTGGAGAACGTGCTCGACGGGGATCGGAACGGGGTGCTGACTCAATTGTCGGAACTGGAGCGCGTGGTGGCCGACGCAGCCGAGGCCGATCCCTCACTTCATCCTCAACTGTCGCGCTTGGAGAGTGTGCGCATTGAGTTGCAAGACATCGCGATGGACGCACGGGATTACCGCGCCCGGATCGACGCGAACCCAGCGCGTTTGGTGGCTTTGGAGGAACGCTTGGACCGATTGCGTCAATTGATGCGTCGTCATGGACCGGAATTGCAGAACGTGATCGAGAAAGGTGGAACCATGCGCGTCGAGTTGGAGAAGCTCGAGTCGTATGACCAACGTCTCCAGGAGCTTCAAGAGCGGGTGGAAGTCACCCGACGGGAAGCGGAAGCCATCGCCCATCGCTTGACAGCAGCCCGGCAGAAGGCCGCCAAGGACGTCACTCGGCGAATCGAGGCCCAATTGGCCGATTTGGCCATGCCCGACTGCCGCTTTGTCGTGGACATTACGCCCACAGATTCGCTGGGCGAGTCTGGTCGTGACCGGGTGGAATTCCTATTGGGCCCCAATCCAGGTGAGGATCCAAAGCCTTTGGCGCGAATTGCGAGTGGCGGCGAGTTGAGCCGTATTATGTTGGCCATCAAGCATGTGTTGGCGGATGTGGATGCAGTGGACTGTTATGTGTTTGACGAAGTGGATGCAGGTGTGTCGGGCGGTGTAGCCGAACGAATCGGGGTCAAACTGCGAGACACCGCACGGCATCGACAGGTGGTGTGTATTACCCACCTACCTCAGGTGGCATGCCATGCCGACCACCACTTTCGTGTCCACAAAGAGACAATAGGCAAGCGTGCATGCACACAGATCTTGGTGCTCAACGATGAGGAGCGCCAAGAGGAAGTGGCTCGCCTCTTGGCCGGTGTGGAGATTACCGACAAAGCTCGGGCCCACGCGCTTGAATTGATCCGCAATGCGGCGGCGCGCTAGGAGCCTGGGCCTCAACCAGTGTCAATATGGTGTTGAACGGGTAGGGGTGGGATCGTGGTCTGAGAGCGATTAGCGTTCGATGTCGATGAAGACGTACGAGCCATTCTGTTTGTACAGATAGCCTGCATCCGCCAACAGTTTGATCTCGATCTCAACGCGACGTCCGCGTTTGCGCGGACGAATGTATCGAACGCGGGTCTGGAAAAAGCGAGTTTCAAGAACCCGGGCCTCGTTGGTGCGCGGGATGCGTGTGTCGTCGAAACTCACGATGATCGTCGTTGCATTGGGTTTGCTCAACGTAAAGTGACTCGGTCGATTGGTTTGAATAAATATCCGAGAATAGAGTTCTTTCTGCTGAAAGCCGATCCACGT
>CAUZBV010000036.1:0-13698 GCA_963578115.1 Myxococcales bacterium | reverse complement strand
GACTTGGTCGTCGAGAGGCACAGGGTGTCGCGCCCTGTTGTGACAGCCGAGCTTGCGCGTCTGGGCCATCCACTGGCGCAATTGGATCCCCCCGAAGATCCCGCCGATCCCGACGCCAAAGAGTGGCCGATGACGCTTCAGGGGTTGTATCTCGCATCATACGCGGCTCCCTATGTCGAAGAGGCCGAGCGGGTGCTCTATCTTCGCCGATTGGGGAAGCGGGGAAGCTGTTATGACCCATTGCAACGCGGGCGGATCGAAGTCCATCCTCGGTTGGGCTATCCCGTCCAGATGTGGGCACGTTGCCGTGCGGAAGGGGCGTACGAGTTACTCCAATCGGGTGAGTCGGATGCCGCGGTCGCGCTCTTGGAGTCGGCGGTTAACGACGCTGGAGACGACCCAGAGGTTCGGCGGTGGGTGATGCCAGTCATGTTGGGGAAAGTCCGGCAATTGGTCGCGGACGGCCAATTGTTGGAAGCCCGACGGATGTTGGGGCGTATCGATCCGGACAACCAGCATGGGGGTGCACGGTCGCTTCTCCGGCAGATCGAGACCCTTCGTCAGCCGAAGGTCGAGCGGTCTCGAAAGCACGCGCTGCTTCTCAAGATCTTTGCTGTGTTTCTGATGGTGCTTGGCGTCGGGGCCACGGTGGGCCAGTGGATTTCGTTACGACGTACTACCCGCTTCGTAAGCGATCTGTCGGAGGAAAAACCGCGCGCGTTTCGGGTCGGTAATCGGTCCTATTTGGTGACCGACCACGCGTTGTTGGTTCGACGGGGTATGGTTCGCCGCTTGATTCCTTGGGCCGAGATACGCGAAGTCTGTCGCGTACCGCCCAGCACGGGGATGGGCGAAGGACTGCTCTTTTGGTACACGTCGGGTGACGGATTTCTTGTGAGTGTTGGCCGCCTGAGGGAATCGGGCGCGTTCATTGACGCGGTTCAGCGCTACCTTAAAGAGCTTTCGGTTCCTCTGGTGGAGGCGGAGAGTATGGACGATGTGGCCACGGCGGAGAACCAATTCATGATGCGTGCGTTGCTCAAGCGAGATCGTTTGCGGGCAGTCGCGCAGGCCATCGGCCTTGGCCTGGGCGTTCTTGCGACCGTGTTTGTGTGGTTTGTTTACACAGACGTGGAGTTCATCTCCCTCGGACAATGGGGCCAAGCGATCGCTGTTGGATTGGGCATAAGCCTCACGTCCCTCTCTGCGATAGATGTCCTGATTCCCTTGTCCAAGGCCTAGGAATATTACTGGATGGCGTCGATCGGAGCTGACTGTGTCTCCGAGGATGGCCCGAAGCGCTCGCTGCGGGCCGGCCGCTCTGCGGTGCGTGCGCCTACGGGGCGCGGCGGCGCTTGTGAGGCCAAGCCATGGTTGCCTTGCCGGCTGCGCAGAAATTCAACCCAATGCCGCTCGATCATCGACACCCCGGTGGGCAGGCTGCGCCGCGACTCGGTCTCCTGACCTCGTACAACGCGAGGCTCATCGGCTGGCAAGAGGTTGTTCTCAACAATGGGTGCGTCCGTCGTGGGCGGCGCGAGCACCGTCGATGGAGGGCGTGCGGTGGTGTCCACAACGATGGGCCCGCTTTCCAGGTCGGATCGTCGTTGTCGGCGCTCTCCGTCTGCAGCTGGCGCCAGCGCGATGCGGACCGGTTCAACACGGGCCGCAATCCAGGTGGTCGTGGTCGTGGCACATGTGTCCGTTGAGTGCAGGCAATCGAATCGGACGTGCAAATGATGGTGATGGCCTGGAGAATGGCGAATTATTCCCTTCTTCACCTCGATGGATCGGGGATATTGCAGGATTCGTGACCGCAACGTCTCATCGTAGCCGAGCCGAACGAGATGACTGTGCAGTGTGCGTTGCAAGTCGTAGTCCATGAAGATAACCGGTACATGGCGGGTGTTGAGGAAATGCCGCATCAGATCCCACGTCTTGGCGATGTCGATGGTGTCGGATGTGACGACTTCGAGGCCATGTGTTCGCACATTGCCTTTCTTGTAGTAGCTGATGTCGACATCCACGCCGCGCTGATGAGACCGGTGGGGGGGGAGATGACCCCCGTCAAACTTGCTCAAGTCAGCGACATAGCCCGGTACCGAGTGGGGGTACTGGTGTGCAAATTGTTTGTAGGCGTGCTGAATCATTCGAACGGTACCAGCGGTACCCCAGGATTTCTGGGGTCGAAGACGCACATACCCTACGCCATCTTGGAGCTGTACTCCATCGACCAGCAATGGATTGTGTCGCTTCTTTACCCGGATTTCGTTGCCGGGGTGGATCAGCCGCTTGGCGCTGAAGCTGTTGTGGCGAATCAGATATCGTGTTTTCACTCCATACCGCTTTCCGATCGACCAGAGCGTGTCGCCAGGACGAATCCGATGGGTCACCCACAGCGTGTCTTCACTCGCGCGTCTCGATTGCCGTTGGGGAGCCGAGGCTGTGGTGCGAATGGGCCCAGGGTGTGTCTTGAGACGTTGCCCCGCTCGAATAAAGTCCGGATTGGTGATCCCATTGTTCGTGGCCAGTTGTTGGAGTGGAATGTGTTCCCGCTTGGCGATCTCCGACAATGTGTCACCGGTTCTTACGGTGACGAAGTTCCATCGGAGGGGAGGAGCCGCGTGGGAGGCCTGCGCTGCTACCAGCAGACCGAGGACACCAATAAGACCGGTAATACGACCACCCATACGGTCTTCGATGCTAGGGCAGCCCTTCAGTAATGACAAATTTTTAGTCGGTTTATGCCGCCGCAGGGGGAGGCTTTGGGGAATCCATGTTGTCGCCCGTGGACGTTTGTGTTCGTCGAATCGGGGCCGAGAGGGGCGACGATTGAGCCTCCAACCGTGCGTCTATCTGTTCCAATGCCTTGCACGCCGCATTTCGAAGTGTGCCATTCGTGAACACCCCTTTGGTATAGGGAGTGAGTCGCTCGATGACGGCTATTGTGCCCACATGCCCAAGGGCTTCTACGGCCGCCATTCGAGTGGCTTCATCCGAGTGTTTTAGCAGCTGGAGTAAGATGGGCTGTACGTCGGCGCGTCCGAGTTTCCCGAGAACTTCGGTGATTGCGCGCACAACGAGTGTGTCTGCTCCGTCGAGGAGTTCGACGAGTGAGTCCCCGCACGCGAGGGCTTTTAGATGGCCTAAGCCGCGCACTGCGGCGCATTGAATTAATGGGTTTGGGTCGTCCAGTAGGTTGATGAGCAGGGGGATTACGTCGGTTGTTGTGCCGCTGCGCACCAGATGGTCCAGCGCTTCCAGGCGGACCTCCTCGCAGGCATCCGAGGCGGCAATGCCCAACATGTCGTGGAGATTGTCGCTGTGCTCTTGGTGCTTTGCGCCGGCCAGTTGCACTCTTTGGTCCGCATCCTCGCGTGCGACGCCCACGGCTGTGCGTGCTTCGGGCGTCGTGGGATACGCGGTCAGCAATTCGTTCAAGTTGCGAAGTCGTACGTTGGGATCCAGGTCACCGCATACGTTGGTGAGCAATCGATTGGGAATGTTGTCGGACTCGACACACAGCGCTGTGGCCAACTCGGCAACGCTCGTCATCACTCGCTCAAAGCCTTCGACGCGTGCGGACATGGCGCCTACAGGACATCGAATCACCCCGTCGACCACTCGCCCTTGTAGGGTGACGACCACTTCCCATACGGCGGCACGTCCCTTTTCTGTGAGGAAGGCCAAGATCATGGACTGGGGGCCGACGACTGTGACCGCCTTGTCAAACGCGACGTCGCCCACTTCGATCCGACCGGGCGTTGGCTCCAACCGCTCGGTAGCAGGAACAATAGCGATGGGGAGCGCCGAGGGGGGTGAGAGCTTGAGTATGATGTGGGCACACAGGGCGGAAAAGGGATGAGCACGGATGGGCACGCCTTCCACCCACAATTCGTGGCCCGCGATTGTGCCGACAAGCCGATGAGGTTGTCCCCATCGTCCGGGAACCAGTTGAAGGCCAAGCGGGGCCTGAAGCGCTTCCAAATGGATGCGCTCTCGTTTTTGTCGTGCGAACCAAAGTCCGCCCAAGGCAACACAACAAGATGCGAGCAGTGGTATTAGCCAGGGGATCATGCGGCGCTCATTGTACCTCGGTATCGTCGACGTTTGGCAAGCCGGAATGTGCGCTTCCAACGCAGTGCATGCCCAAGCCGGCCAAGGTCGGATGGCATGCGATCTCGGCGAAGCCTGCTTTCTTAAACACGTCTTCGACGAATTCGGGCGTGAGTTGACCTTGGATGGAGCTGACGACACGCCAAGCGACCATGGAGGTCAGAAAACGGAGCGTGCTGTTCGGGCGTCGCCAAAGCGCATGGGTGTGCCCTCGGGCATGACGGAAGGCCTGAAGGAGTCCGCCGGCGCGTCGGGGTTCCATAAATACCGCTATTCCATTGGGTGCCAGGACGCGGTGGACCTCTTTCAAAACACGCAGAGGATCCGGCACCAAGTACAAGAAACTGTGCCCCACAGCGAGGTCGAATGAATGGGCGGGGTAGGGGAGGGCCATGGCGTCTTCCACCGCAAACTGAATGTTCTGCAAGTGGGCATACGAACGGTTGTGATGCCGCCGTGCTCTGGTGATCATGGCGTCGGCGATGTCGATGCCTTGAATGGAAGCCGTGTTCCCCAACGTCTCCGCCAACACGAAGGTGCTGATCCCGGGCCCACATCCCAAGTCCAAGATTCGGAGTTCTTCGCGCGGCTCTTCCACAAAATTCAGCATCTCGTTGATCTGATTGCGCCACAAGTCCTGGCGCGTCAGCACATCGTAGACCGATGCGCCGATGTTGAAGATCGTCCGGTTGTTCAGCAATCCCATTGTGCCGCTTCGTATATCAGAACCGTCCAGTGTTCAAGCGGGATGATGGCAAAGGGGCGCTCAGGCCTGAGTCTGCCGACGAGGACGCACGATCCACCCGAGTGCAGCCAGGATCATTACTAGGTCCATGGGAACGTGATTGTGCGATCTCGGCTGGGTTCGGCATCCCCCCGATGTTTTTGAGGCTTGTGTAGAGAGCAGCGGCAAATGATCGATGGGCACCGTGCAAATACGTTCGGTCGTGTTGTTGGATGTGTCGGTCGCGACAACCCGCCACTCGATGGTCGCAATGGTGGAGTCCACTCGATTTAAGCGCAGGGTTTCTCCGTCCAGTTGCAACGCACAGGGCAACGTTGTCCCATCATCGGCAATACAGCGGAGATCGTGCACCGTGGTCGAATCAATGCAGGGATCCGTTGCTGTGGGCGTGAACTCAATGGAGGGCAGGGTGGTTTGCTCAGCCAATGTGGCTGGGCATTCGACGACGGGTGGCGTTTCGTCCACAACCGTGACGCGCACAGTGCATAGATGTGTGTTGGCCCAAGGATCCGAAATCGCAACCACCACGTCCTGTGTGCCCATAGGCAGCGTTTGCCCGGCGGACGTTTGGGTGGACAAGAGTTCACTGCAGTGCGTTGGCGCGACGGCTATGTCTGGATCCAAGCTGGCCACACACCCGGGTGAATCCACAGGCAGAGTGTGCTCCGGCACGCATTCGACCGTGGGGGAGAGCGCCTCTCCGTCGATGATGACCGCTTCGTCGGGTCCGGGTGCGCCATTGGTTAGGGCGAGGATACCGGGTGGTTGGAGCGGATTGTTGAAGCCCAATGGACTGCATGATGGCGGCGACAGAATGGGAATGATGGCTTCGTCTTCCACGGTCACGACGGCGGAGTCCAGGGACCATTCAATGCATTGCAAATCCACCGAGTAGAAGCTCTGAGAGAAGAGAAGGTGATTGGATTTGACGTCGTCCGGCAACACGTCGACGGCGATGGCCGCGGTCACATTATCGGCCGTCAAGTCGAACGAAGCCACCCAAAACCGGAATTTGGTGTTGGCGTCCGACAACCCCAGCGCCTCAATGGGCATGGTGAGCACCACATTGCTGGTGAGCACATCCGAGATGAGCGGATGCTTGGCCACCACATCGAACGAGCCCATGAACGTCTGGATGTCAAACTGTCCGTCGTTGTTTGCATCGGTGGTCGAGAGCAGGAGGCTTTTCATTCGACCGGTCTTTGTCCCCCCGTAGATGAACGCGTCGTCGACGGACATGACCATGTAGTCCGCGATCCCGTCCTCATTCGTGTCGATGAAGAGGGAGAAACGAACCCGATTGCTGTGCATGCGGTAATCATGGGTGTGGATGGCGATCGCGATGGAGTCGGTCTTTCCATACGTGCCGGTGCGTAGGCCGATGGCACGAATGTCCGCGATGTCCACGCCCTCCTCGTTGGGATCCCGGTCAATCAGTGTGAACAGCTCCATTTTTCCCTTTCCTGGACCGTGATTGGAGACGTGAGCCGTTTGCGGAGGAGGCCCCAAACACGTGTCGCTTGCGTCGATGCGGGATGGTTTCCGAAAGAGCAGATAAAAGGGGACCCTCAGCGACGGTGGCGAGGTCTGCCCATCGCTCACAACGGGCGTGAGCACGATGGCTCCATCGAACTCGTCGGTGCGGAGGTAGTTTCCGGAGCGGCTGTATCCGTTGGTCGTGCCCAGGGAGGTCACTTTCCATTCGGGGCCCAACGCAGGATCGATCGCAAAGGTCGTCTGGAAGCTCGCCGTGCTGTTTGCTTCCACAGTGATTTTTGTTGTGGACAGCTCAATTTGAACCCACTCCTCGTCGACGCTGTTGGTGCGAACGTCCGTTTGAATGGTGTACGTAACGGCCGTTCCCCCCTTGTTGTCCACGGTGATGGTGCGGACTTCCGAGGTTGGCTCTGTCAGCACCTTGAGTCCCAAACTTATTGTCACGTCGGGGTCGCTGTAGGCGATGACGTCGGTGGAGAGCGCCGCGAGGGGGTCGACACGCCCCGCTCCACCCAGCGAATAGGGAGCCAGAACCCCATTGCCTCCATAGTCCTCGTTCTCCCCCTGGTAGATGTAGTGATAGGCCGTGTTCATTAGCAGCGCTTTGATGGCCCGTGGCGTCCAGTCTGGATGGGCTTGTCGAGCCAAGGCGACTACTCCGGCCACGTGGGGAGCGGCCATCGACGTGCCCGTTTTGGAGGTGATCTCGGTGCCCGCGCCCGCTTTGGCGGCGTGAATGTTGGCACCGGGCGCCGTCAAGTCGGGCTTGGCGACCACGCGGTCTCCTTGCGTGTCGTGGAAGGGGTAGGCCGGACCGCGGCTTGACGAGCTGTGCATGGCATCGATGCGGCTATACCAAGGCATCTTGGACGACACCGTGACTTGGACCGGGGACCCTGCAGCGAGCTCTTCGAGCAGCAGCTCGCCATGGGCCTTGGTGATCATGACCCCCGGGATCCCAGCCTTGGGCTCTCCACCCATTGCCGTGGCTTTCTTGTCGTTGTGTTGATAGACCACAACCGCAAGAACGCCCGCGATCTCCGCCTGCTGAAACTTGGTGACGAATAGGCATTCGCCGCGCACCATCAGCGCGAGCTTGCCGGCCGCCTCCTCCCCATAATCTCCGGGCTTGCAGCCATCGCCGGCGTCGAAGAGAGCGCCCACGATGTCTCCACTCTCTTCCAGCGAGGGTGCCAGAGAGCCTTTGCCCTCTCGGGCCTTGTAATAGTGGCCGTATTCGTCGCCATCGATGGGGTTGTCGATCCGCACAAAGGTGCCGTATTCACCGGGACCAAACGAGTTGGCGACGCTAATGATTTGAGGCAAGCAGCTGGGCGATGAGGTCGCAAAGGGGCGATTCCCAGCATTCCCAGCCGCACCGACCACCACGCCTCCTGTGGCGACGAAATTGCCGAGCCCCTCCGAATACAGGGCGTTGTTGTCCCCACCGTCCCCGCTAAATCCACTTCCCAGTGACAGGTTAAGGACATCCAGCGCATCGGAGAGATCCCCGTCTTCGTTGGGATCGGTGGCCCACTCCACGGCGGCCAGCGCCATGGTTGTGCTGGCCGATGCAAACACCTTCACCGCCCACAGTCTCGCTCCGGGAGCAATCCCCGGTGATCCGCCCTCGTGGGGCATCCCCGCCGCGATGGCTGCGACGTGCGTTCCATGCTCGTTGTATTCCACCTCATCGTCGTTGAGCGATGTGTCGGGCATGGGATCTGGATCGGGGATAGGGGGCGTCGAAGCGCTTGGATCGTACTCGGAACCCACCAAATCGATCCCCCCAACCACTTTGTCGGTGGGAAACATGGGAAGCTCGTTGAAGAGGTCGTCGATGGTGCTGGTTTCGTTGCTGTTGTACGCTTCCGTCGTCCCCGGTCCCCCAAACGCTGTGTGGAGATAATCGATCCCCGAATCGACGATGCCAATGTCCACGCCCGTGCCATCGAGTCCCAGAGTCTCCAGCACGGTGGGCAGCCCGAGATGCGGAACGCTCTCGTCCAGTTGGGGCGCGATGGGGATCAAGCGAACCTGTTTGATGACGCCCTTCAAGCGTGACAAGAGGGTTTGTTGCGTGGGCGACACATGGACTTGGAGGCCGTTGAGGACGCGTTGGAAGGCGTACACCACCGGAATACCGAGGGAGTCCAGTTGCTTGCGGAGGATGGCCTGTTGAGCGATCAGCCGTGTGCGGTGCGCCATCTGAGCGCTCGGCGTGAGGGGGCTGCCAGCCGCTCTGTTTTCGGCGGTGATTTGCGCCACGGGTGGGCCGGGAAGCTGCAGAAAATAGTCAGAGTAGGCATTGGGCGCTTGGCCCAACGCAATGGGCATGCCCAGCGTGAACGAAAGCACCAGGACCATGCTGCAGCTACATCGAACGCCCATCTGCTCCTCCGGTTGCGCTGGGAAACACAATATAGACGCAGCATGCTGGCTTCAAGTCTCATGGCGTTCCGTCGGCGGGTGACAAGCAATATTGCAGACTTTGAGCACATGTGGAAAAAATGCACATATCGTGTGGTTTTTGCTCGGATAAATGGGCTTCAGTGTGCCGTTTTCTGCCTTGGCATGCTCCGTGCTCTATCCCTCAGCGCCAGGGGAGTCGAAATGGCAATGAACAGCAAAAAGAAAATGATGGAGTACAAGACAATGAAAACGACAATGAATTTGAATTGGGGTGTGTATGGACTCACTCGAGATTGCACGACAACTCTTATGAGGGTGTTGGCCGGCGTTCTTTTGATCGGCTTGATCGGGTGTGATTTTGGTGAAGAGCAAGCCATACAATGCGTGTTTGACGGAAAGGCATACGCCGTGGGCGATTTGGTCCCCGTGGACACCTGCAACGCGTGCGGTTGTACAGCAGACGGCGAAATCGTTTGTACGCAGATCGCGTGTTTGAACACCTGTGAGTTCAATGGCCAAACGTACATGGAAGGCGACGTATTTGACGCGGGCGACGGCTGCAACACTTGTTCGTGTACGTCGGAAGGCGTTGGGTTGTGTACAGACATGGCCTGTCCGGAGCAGTGTCCAGCCGCCAAGGTCGTGGAATCCGACGAGATCTGTGTGGCTATGACCGTCCATGCCAAGAATCCACAAACAGGCCTTTGTTGCTTCTATGCGACGCCCTGTGAAGCCCCTGGGAACTGGGATCACTTTGGTAGCCTAGAAGCGTGCCAAGTGGACGACTGCGTCCAAATCTCCTGCCCCTCCGGGATGGGGTCGAAAGACACGAACGGTGACGGCTGTGACGACGTTTGTGTCAATGCTTGCACCCCCGAAGCCTGTGGTCCTCAGCCTATGCTACCCAATTACAACTGCCCCGATGGGAAGACGATTGCAGGGCCGACCGGCGAGTGCACACTCGACGAGAACCAGATCTGTGGCTGGGAAATCATCGAATGTCCGGAGCAGTGTGAGCCCGGTACCCAGAAAGAAGCCGACGATGGGTGCAACACCTGTGCGTGTACGGAAGGCGGAATCTGGGCGTGCACCGATATGGCGTGTCCCGAATTGTGTCCTCCGCCCAAGGCGTTTGAGGGGATCTGCGTCACCGTAGAAGCCGTCGCCAAGCATCCGGTCACCGGCGAGTGTTGCCACTACTCGACTCCGTGCGTCGTTCCCGACGGCCTGGAGATCGTGACATACGAAGAATGTGAATCCGATGAATGCGAAGAAGACAACGATTGTCCGGCGGGCGAAATGTGCATGGAAGGCACGTGCATGACCGTGATTCCCTGCGAGACCGTCGCTTGTGCACCGGGGTATGAGGCCCAAGACACGGACGGTGACGGTTGTGACGACACCTGTTTCAATGGTTGCACCGATGCAGACTGCGGTCCTCAACTCGGTATCCCCAACTATGAATGTCCCGATGGAAAGAACTGGGCGGGACCCACTGGCGAGTGCAAACCCAGCGAGAGCGGGCAATGCGGCTGGGAAGTCATCGAATGCCCTGCGCAGTGTGAGGCGGGCGACCAGAAAGATGCCGGTGATGGGTGCAATACCTGCAGCTGCACGGAGACTGGGTTGTGGATCTGCACCGAAATGGCCTGTCCATGCAATCCGCAGGCGGAGTGGAACCGGCAGTACATGAGCACCAACCCCCAGGAGTGTACGCTGCTCGATTACGCCTGTCCCGAATACACCACGCAATTTGCCAATGAGTGCGGTTGTGGCTGTGAACAGGACGCTTCATGCCCCGAGTGGTTCAGTTGCATGCCCAGTCCGGATGGAAACGCGTGCGACGAGGACAAGATCAAGCAATGTCCTTACTCCGAGATCGCTGTCTGAGGGTTTTCCGATGAATGCAACGGGCTGGGGCCTTGCTCCAGCCCGTTTTTTTCCGCCTACTCCTCGCCAAAGACGTGTCTGCCCAGGAGCAGGAAGTAAATGCGGAACCACCGGGCCGCGGACTCTTCGTTTCCAAAAACGTGCAAGAGCTCTTCGCCCTGGTCATGGTCGTCCACAATGTCGGGCCGATAGGCCATCATGACGCCTGTTCGCTGGAATACGATGGCGCCGCCCAGGCCATGGGCTTCGTGGATGTTGGCCAACTCAGGGTCCAGACCCGACAAAATGACCCCTTTTCGTTGCCGTGCATTGAGTGATTTGATGGGCGGTGTCCGGAGAATACGCTGATCGTCCACAGGCATGGCCCTTGGGACGTGCAAGAAGAGGATGTTGTGGCCTTTGCAGTCTGAAAAAGGTGTACGCACAACGGGAATGGATGGGAAGGACAGCTTCAAGACCTCCTCATGCTTATCCAAAATCCGCTCATCCGTTGCTGTTGGGCTGTTTTCAGACAGTACATTGAGAACGAATGAATCGATTGTGATCAAGGCTTGTCGCTTCCTTTCCGACACGGTCGGGACGGTTCTATTCTGGCTCATTCGTGACCGCTTGACAATGACTCCACCGCGCGGTGACGTTAACCCCATGGATTCAAGCAACGGTGGTCAAAGCGTGGAGCAAGACACCCCAGGTGTGGCGGTTGAAGGCACCCCGTTGTTTCACGAGGTGCAACGATTCCGCCAACCCTGGGTGTGGGTCATTCTTGTGCCCATCGCCCTTGGCTTGATTGGTTTTTTTACGCATGTGCTCTTGAAACAACTCGTTTTTGGGGTGCCGGTGGGCGAAAAACCCCTGTCCGATGCGCTCCTTCTGGCCATTGGTGTTGTTACGTTTGTGGTGACCCTGGGCCTCATCATCGGTTTGTACAAGGCGCGAATGGTCGTGGATGTCACCGACATGGGTGTTGCCGTTCAATTTTTTCCGCTTTTTCATCGGCAGACCCTCGGATTTGAAGAGATTGAGCGCTGTGACCTGTGTTCACTGCCTTCCATACGTGCTCGGGGAGGCGGCGGTGTTCAACTTTTTGGGGCCCAACGGATGATCACGGTTCGTGGTGACCAGGGGATTGAGCTTGTGCTTCGGGACGAAGGAACCTTGGTGCTCGGTTCTCAGCGTGCGTCGGAGCTTTTGTCGGCCATCCAGCGCGGTTTGGACGCCTATCGGTCCACGTTTGACGACGATTTGTCCTCCTGAACCTCGCTTCGCGCTGCGTTGTGCGTTGCAGTGGACCGAAGCCAGGCGGCGATGGCTAGGGCGCAACAGCACGCTCCAATAGACAGACCGTGAAGCAGGCCTCCGTCTTTCCAATAAGATCCCAGCGGGATCGCGGCAGCCGCCAACGCGCACAAAATCGCAATGAGGCGAAGACCGAATCGAAGACGTTTCGTAGGAGACAAAAGAAGGAGAGTCTACGAGGGAAGGGTCAAGGTGCGCCCTCTTCCATGGGGAAGGGGACGCACTAGACCAACATACGGAAAGCTAGGCGCGCTCGACACCTGACTTTTTGACCGTGGCTTTCCAGACCTTCGCAGGCAACCAGGAAGGACGGTTCGCGGGGCTCTCTACTTGAATTCGTTTGCCATTGAATACGTGGATACGGTTGGTGCCACGCTCACGGAGACGAATACTTGTGTATCCACGGTTCGCCGCTTTCAAAGCAGCGCCACGGGGTTGACGGCTCGAGAACACAATGTTGCTGTCCGAACCATTTACTTGCAAAACAAAATTTTTCTTTCCATCAGCCATGAATTTTATCCCCTTCATTCGCTAAGGTTGGCTAAAGTGGGTTTCTGTATATGTGGGTCTGTGACGCGTTTTCGAGATCAATTCAACTACAAAACGA
This sequence comes from Myxococcales bacterium, assembly GCA_963578115.1. GTDB lineage: Bacteria > Myxococcota_A > UBA9042 > CAUZBV01. The sequence goes on along the minus strand of CAUZBV010000036.1, from coordinate 1,135 downwards.
AAGAAAGTTTAAAAAAGCATGCTGGCGCAGTCCCTCATTCGGCTGCAACTTGTTGGAAATAAAGGTGACTCGCCGATTTCAGGAGAGGTGGATTTTTTTTCGAAAAAACGGTGTACTGCGGCCAATTAAGTCGGATCTGGGCTGTGGAAAAATGCCAGAAAGCGCGTCTTGACACCATCGGTTGGGAATGGCAACAGGCGGTGAATCGAGGTTTTTTATGGCCGATTGGCACAAAAACGGGGTGTTTTGGGGGATCTGTTGGGTCCTCGGATGTGTCCTATTGACCTGTTGTAAGGGAGAGTCTCCGGACTCCACAGTGACCATATCGGCTGCTTCGAGTCTCGCGGAGGCGATCCAGGACCTTCAAGCAGCGTATAGCCGGCAGCATCCTGAGCAGGCCCTCTCTATTAATATAGGGGGGTCGTCCTCGCTGGCTCGTCAAATACTGGCTGGGGCTCCTGTGGATGTGTTTCTGTCGGCCAATTCCGATCAGCTGGATCGATTGGTTCAGAAGGGTTTTGTTCGTCAACGGCGCGCTTTTACGACCAATCGATTGGTCGTGGTTGTTCCCGTAGGGAGCACCAGCAAAGGGCCATATACCTCTCTTGGGCCGATTCTGGAGCAAACCACAGGCCCCATTGTGATCGGGGACCGTGCGGTGCCTGCGGGCGCCTATGCGCACCGTGCGCTTGAGAAGTACGATCTGTTGGATCGGAACCGTTCGCGCCTCGTCCTCATGCGGAACGTCCGCCAAGTATTGGGTGCGGTCGCGTCCGGAAACGCAGAGGTGGGGTTTGTCTATGCGACCGATGTGGATGTCGCGGGTGGCGATGTTCGCGTGGTTTGGGAGGTCCCCGAGGGCGACGTTGGGTCGATTGTCTATGAAGCTGGACTCGTCCGTCGCGATGGGGCCGGTTCGGCCAACGCGCAGGCTTTCTACCGGTGGCTGCAGAGCGAACCCGCCCGTTCTATTCTCCAAGCCCGTGGGTTCGAGCCCATCCAAGAGGGAGATAGGACACCATGATGACGGTCGCAACGGCTGTGTCTATCGGTGACGTGACCTGGCTCACGGTGCAAGTGGGGCTCGTGAGTACGGCTCTCATGGCTCCGTTGGGTATCGCAATGGGGTACCTAT
>CAUZBV010000035.1:0-13716 GCA_963578115.1 Myxococcales bacterium | reverse complement strand
CGTTTTTCGCTTTCCGGCCGACTTGGATCACGGTGGCCCTGGCCCCCATCTCAAAGCGTTCACCTTCGCCCCCACAGGGTTCAAAGACCACCGATGAGGAACCGCCCTTTGCTTGGCGCGGTTCCTCGCGCCGCATAGGCTGCGGTTCCGAAGCGGCTGGTTCCGGAGCGGCTGGTTCCGGAGGCGGCCCACCACCGGCACCCGCAAAATATGAACTGGCATCGAATTCATCCGAATCGGGAGCGTCTTCGTATTGCGGCTCCTCATGCGACTCCACAGCCCCTCGTCGACGAAGGAAGAAGACAACCCCGGCTGCGCCCCCAGCGAGAACGAGGATCAGGATCAGAATCCAAACCCATGCGGAAGAGTCACCACTCTTTTTGGCGGCAGACGACGTCTCTTCATCCTCCGCTTCGTCGTCGTTGTCCTCGTCGTCGTCATCATCCTCGTTGTCCGACTTTCTTGAACGTCGCGTTTTCTTTCGTTTGCGATCTCTTTTCCTTTTTCGGGCCTTGTCCTCGGCATCACCGTCCGAATCGCGATCGTCTACCCGTTTTTTTTCATTCTTCGTGCGGCCAAACTTCTCCTGGGCGAGGAACGACTCGCCTTTTCGGGCTCGATCGATGTTTTCCATGACCTTGGTCAGTGCCGCTGGAAGCCCTACCACAGACGCCACTTGATAATACCGACCATCGGTTTGTTTACTCAGCTTTTTCAGCAGAGTCCGATCCACTGTGTCGCCGAATGCAATGGTGTGAATGGCCACATCGCCTTCCTTGGCTCGATTGATCTCGGTGGCCAACAGTCCGGAACTTCCATCGTCCCCTCCGCCGTGGATGAGTACAATGACACGAACTTTATTGATATGTGGGGGGGCCGCTAGGTGCCCATTGGCGAACGACAGCGCCCCTCCCAAATTCCTCACAGACCCATCAAACTTTAGCCGTTCGAGGTACGTCGTTATATTGTCGCTGGCTTCGACCGCATCGACTGGCCCAAAGGATTTCTTGTATCGTTTGTGCACACGGCAAAGCACCAAGACGTCGTCAAAGCTCTTTTTTCCAAGCTCTCCAGCAAACACTCTCATCGGCTCGGTGATCTCCGACCCCGCCATGGCCTCATGCCCATCGAACAACAACACCACAAACGCAGCCTTGGATTCCGCACGCACCAGCGCTGGCGCCGACACCAACAGCGCCACCAAGACACAGCAAACCGGGATTCTCGTCCACATAGAAATCACCCGATAATAGCCTTGAGAAAGACGGATGCGCAACCGGCTACCTATCCGAAGAAGTGGCACCGGATAAGCCGGGCAATAAAAGGATCTCTGCCGTCTGAGTCTCGGCACCCAACCCATCGCTTGTTGCACCCGCCGCAACAAGGATCGCATGTTCCGTCGTCAAGAAGGACCCGCTGGAACCGGAGCGTGGATGGCTCAAGAAATCGGTCACCAAGAATTGCTCCGAATCCCCCTGATACCACGACAGCGCCGAAACGGGCGCGACACCACCGGCAACGCCGTACATCCCGCCCACGAGCACCGCACAGTTGGCTGGTTCAGCCACGCATCCGCCCGGCAACACGATCGACTGGTGACCTTCTCTCGGTATGGCCAAGGGGGCCAAGACACGGAACGTGTTCGTTAGGGGTTCGAAGAGCTCCACCGAGTCGAGGGTTTGTGGATACTCCACCATGCCACCCTCTCCCAATTGAAAGTTGCGCCGACTCGATGTGGCGCCGCCCACAATCAACAATCGGCCATCGTCCAATAGGGTGGCCGTGTGCCCAACACGAGCCTTGTTCAGTCGTGCGGGGAGCTCCGTCAGCAATCCAGTGCTTGTGTCATAGACTTCCACAAGATCCGTGGCCACATCCTTGCGCACGTAGTTCTTGTACTGAGTGGCATCACACCCCTCATCGTCGCACCCATATTGCGTGCACAGAGGCAGTTGAGACGAGCATTTGCATCCCACCGTTTGCCGCGAACAACCCGCTTTCGTAGGCAACGAATCGATACCCCCACCGATGATCAAAATCCGCCCATCCGCCAGCAAAGAAAGCGTGGGGAGGATCCGCCCATACTTAAGCTCTTGCCCCACCCGCTTGATAGCGGCATCACCGGGGCGAAAATACCACATGGAGGAGCGATCGGCCTTTTGCACGACTGCCGTTGGTGAATTGGTCGGATTCTCGTCCACCTCGCTGTACAAGCCTTCCAAGAAATCATGCTGTGGTCCTGGACGTGTGTATTCCCCCCCCACCAATAGAATGGTGCCGTCCAAGAATGAATTGGTGCCCGTCACGGCCATGGATGCTTGGTAAGCACGAGGGCCCGGCAATTTCGGACCGGCTTCAAAGGTGTTCGTTTCTGGATCATAGACATCCGTTTCGCGGATCGCACCGGCTGCCGTGAGTCCACCCGCAATCAACACATGACCGTGTTGAAACGACCCGGGCGCCTCGATGCGAGTCGCCGTATGAAATGCACGACCCACCATCATTGGACCGACCAACGTGGATTGACCCGACGAGGGGTCTACGATCTCCGCCGTATCCATGGCTTGAATGCCCGCATGGCCACGCGTGGTCGCTGCCGCGTCGCCGCCAGACAACAACACGGTCCCGTTGTTCAACACCGTCGCCTGGTGCGACACCCGTCCTTCCATCAAATGCACACCGCTGCGACCCGTGATGGTCTCGTCACCATCGTAGAGTGTATCGTACCGATAGCTCGCGATACCAGCCCCGTGGAGCCAGCGGACGGTCAAGGTGTATTGCCCCGCTTCGTCGATGGGCAGAGCCGGAATCAACAACTCGGTGCCCGCGCCGATCCCCGTCCACAGCACAGTCCCGTCCGCATCGGTGACCCGGGCGTCGATGCCCGCAAGATCTCCCAATGACCAAACACGAAATTGTACAATCTGGGTCCCTGCTTCCGCTGTGATGTCGACGACCAACCCCAAAGATTGATTCGCTTTCGTCCCATTGCGGGTGTAGGAATGACCCTCGGTCAGATGCACAATGCCCGCCGGCGTGTTCGCCAGGTCACTACACCCCGTGGTCAGACTCATGACCACGAATAGGACTGTGCACACCTCAGTTCGCATGGCGCTCTCCCGCGGCAATTCGCCTGGTATCATAGCCCGTCTGGCCTTTCCAAGCTACCGAACCCATGGTACACAGCTATCATGCGATTTGCTTGCATTCGGACTCTCTTCGCCATCCTTCTCGTGTTCCAGGGCTGTGTGGACGAGAACACGCTGACAGCCGCGTACGTGGAATACGATTCCGAGTTGTTCTATGTCGACGCAGCCACCGATTCGATCACCTTGTCCTACGATCCGAGTCAATCGCCCGACGTTGACCCCATCGCCAAGAGCATCGTCTGCGGCAAACTGGAAGTAGACAAGAGCTACATCAGCCTGAGCGACTTCTCCGACGAAGGCGATGGAGAATCGTTTCAATTCCAGGCCACACTCGTCATCGACTCGATGGAACTGCCGCTCTTCGCGTGGAGCGGAACCCTGTCCAAAGGAAGCAAGCCCGTCCCCTGGACCCAACCCGCCGCCAATTTGGCCTCAGACGCCGTGGGCGCGCTGAACGACTTGCTACCCGGCGACGACCCGTCGTACAAGATCCGGTACGACTTCACCACAGAGAACGAACAATCGCACGTGCAATTCCAAGTCGTTCACCGCGTTCTCATGGGGACCACCGTGGGCGATTGCAACAGTTCCGACGGATAAGTTGTCTCGGGGGCTGGCGCCTCCGAACGGACGCATCATTTCATGGCAAATCCATCGTTCCTCTTCCTCCGGCGTTTCGTGAAGCCCTCACTGAATGCGGTCGCAATACTGGCCGGCGGTGTATTGTGGATCACACCCGGATGCGTAGACCGTGACGCTGCACCGCCCAGCAAAACCAGCGCCGGCACGCAACGGACCACCACAACGTCTATGCCCACTGCGTCGGTTCAGTCCCCTATTGTCGCCCGCATTAACCGGCGCCCAATCTATCGCTCCGACTTAGACAAAGTGCTCGGTGAAGGGAGCAAACCCTCGGTGAAGGCCGCCTTGCGCGTACTCGTCAAACGCGAACTTTTGCTCCAAGAAGCAGACGGTTCCGGGCTGGGCGCGGGGCTTCCCGCCAAAGCGCAAGCCCGAGCGGACGCTTTCCTCAAACGCCACTTTTCAAAACGCGTGCTGTGCGCGCATTTCACGGAGCGTGAGTATCGCGAAATGTACATCGTTATGAAGCCTCGCTTTGTGCGGGGAGAGCTCTTTGAAGTGGCAGAACTCCATTGGCGATGCGATCACAAAACCCAGGACGACCAGGAGGGTTGTCGCGCCCGAGCACACCAACACGCTGACCAACAATGGAAACCCATTTTGGCTGCCGTCCAGACGGTCCAGGACCTGAAAACCCTTCAACAAAAAGAGAGCGGAAATCCATCGCTCGTCTACCGAGAATCGGTCGTCCATAGGGCAGGAGCCGGACATGCCAACGCGCCCACGCACGTCGCTGAAGCCATCGCCAAACTCACTCCTAGACAGTCTACATCCGTCAACGGCCCCGACGGCGCGCGATTAATCGTCGTTGTCCACAGACGCCCTCCAGTCAATCGACAACTCGAGGACCCAGGGGTTCGCTCCGAGATCCGCGACGAATTGTGCCCACGTACCGTTCAATTCCACCGGAACAAATACGTGCATGATCTCATGCGAAACGCGTGGCTTGAGATCGTTGTAGACCAGCTGCCTGACACCAGTGACGTGCCAACCAAAACGACCCACGGAACCGCGGCAATTCTGTTGCAAGAAACCGCCGGCCGCTAGGCGCGATGAAGTAACGGGGTTAGACGCGCCGATCCAAGAATTGCTGAACAGCGCGGGGTAACTCCGCCAAGTTGGGCGTGATCATTTGAATCATCCAATCTTCAATCTTGGAGCGGAGTCGTTTGGCCAAGATGCGGGGGACACCAGGCACCCGTTCCGGATGCACAATCAACGTACCCTGTAGCCGAAATTGGCTGTGACCATCGCCATGAGGCTCAACAGCGTTCACTCCTCCGCATTCAAAAAGCCGGGCGAGGTAGGTGGTCTCCAGATGCCATTCCACTTGATGTTCGGCATCCACCCAACGAGCATGGTCGTGCCACGCCAGCATCTTTTGGGATACAAAAGGACGCACCGCCGCCGGCGCAGAGCGATCGTTTGCTTGCCAATGATTGAGCACACGGGTCACACCGGGAGACTCCTCTTCCCGGCTGAGTTCCTTGATGGCCGTAACCTGCGGCAAATAAGGCGCAAGGTCCGCCGTATGATCACGCAACACCTCGTAGACGCTCTGGATAGGATGGGAAATCACTTCAATGTGTTCAAATTCCACGGTCACCCCTCGTTCGCACCGAGATGGCATCCCGGACGAAGAGTGTCAAGCGTCGCGGCAAAGCAGGGTAGTCTTTGGGGCGCCCCACGGTTTCTATTGACGACCTGCCCGCTCATTTCTACGATCGGCCAATGAGTTCGCCTCTACAACGCGTTGAGCACGAAATTGAACGGTGGGACCGCCGACTCGTTCGAAGTTTTGAAGCAGCCTCAACCGACACAGTGGATGGGTTGGAGCACTTGATTGGGCTGCATTTACCGGACTCCTATCGCCGACTACTCCACACCATGAACGGGGTCCTGTTTCCAAACGGTCGTCTCTACTCCGCCCATGAGGTGGGTGCAGAGTGGAAGGCGTTTCAATCACAAATTACCCCCTTGTATGAAGCCGATCCTGACTGGCCACGTAGTCAGCAGCCTCCTGCAAGTCTTCTGCCTGTTGGCGCAGGAAGTGACGGACAATTTCGCTTGCTGGACCTTCGCACGTCCGGGCCCGAAGTGCTCTTGTGGCAGTCCCACGGTCGAGACTTTGTTACCACACACACGACCGCAGAAGCCTGGCTCCTGACCGAACTCAATCAACTCGCCTTGCACCATGACCACAACGGACGCCCTCGACCCATTCGAGGCCGGCAGGGAGCCACCATCCCCAGACGCTCGCTAGAGATTCATCTGAGCGAGGAGCCCAATGGTTCGTACGCAAAGCTTCAACTCGCCCATTGGCATGCCCAGTACAACACGCCCGAAGAAGCACTCTTCGCATACCGCGCGGCCACGGAAGGCACGCCTCCATGGGCTGTCACCCATTTCTATCTCGCCCGCTGGGCCATGCTCACAGGTCGAGCAGAGGAAGCTCGCCACGCGTTTCGACGTGCCTTGGCCATTCCGATCGACGACAACCCGCTAAAAAACAGCTTCCGGCTGGGCTATCGCCCGACAGCACACATGTGCTTGGCCCATCTCTACCAACGGGCAGGGCAACATCGGAAAGCGACCGAGCAGTTTCGCGCTGCGGACGCGGCCACCACGCGGTATGGATTGGGTGACTACGACCAAACAGACGAGTTCCGGCAGCTACTCGAAGCGGCCAAAACGAGTCGGATCACGCCTTTCCACTCTGAATGTTGAGTCGAATTTCAATGCCGTACGACTTGAGCTTGTTGTAGAGTGTCTGCCGTGTAATGCCCAACTGTCGGGCGGCTTCCACCTTGTTGCCTCCGGATTGTTCAAGCGCGGCCAAGATGGCCTTTTCTTCCAACTCGGCCAGTGTCATGCCCCGCAAATCCAAGACACAATCGCCCGACAGGCCCGTGGTGCGAGGACTTGAGCCATCGGTCAGTTCCGGCTTGTGCGTCAGGTGTGCCGGTGTGATGGTGTCTCCATCACAAAACAAGCATGCATTCATCATGCATGCTTCCAGTTCACGCACGTTTCCTGGCCACGAATACCCCCGGATCTGGGCCAACGCGCCTTCGGTAATTTTCTTCGGGGGGCCTCCAAAGTCAGCCGCTGCCGACCGCAAGAAGTGCTGAACAAGCAATACCATGTCCTCCTCACGATCCCGGAGCGCCGGCAGAGACACTCGCACCACATTAAGGCGGAAGAACAAATCCTGACGGAACAGCTTCTCCTGGACCATCGCAGAGAGATCTCGATTGCACGCGGCGACGATGCGCACATCCACCTTGTGTACCCGTGTCGACCCCACGGGCGTAAACTCGCCCTCTTGGAGCACGCGCAACAACTTCGCCTGCATGGCCAAGGGCATGTCTGCCACTTCGTCCAAAAAGAGGGTGCCCCCATCCGCCACCGAAAAGAGGCCTTTGCGTTCTCGATCAGCCCCGGTGAAGGCGCCTTTGGCGTGACCGAACAGTTCGCTTTCGAGCAGTGTCTCTGTCAACGCGGCGCAGTTTACCGACACAAATTGGCGGTTCTTACGGCGGTGACCATTGTAGTGAATGGCCTTGGCGACCAGCTCCTTGCCTGTGCCGCTTTCTCCCTCAATGAGCACCGGAATGTCCGTGTCCGTCACCCGATCCAACACATTGAAGACCCGCTGCAGTGCCGGGCTGGCGCCAATGATGTTCTCGTATCGGTAGCGCGTCTCCAGCTGGCTCCGCTGTTGTTCCAGATTCTTTTCCGCCTCCTCCAAACGCGCTGCCTGATCGGTTACACGCTTCTCCAGTCGGCTGTTGAGATCTGCAATTTGCTCATGCGACCGCTGCAATTCGCTGTTGGCGTGCTTCGCATCCTCATGAAGCGATGCATTGGTGATGGCCACTGCGGCCTGATCCGAAAAGGAACGAAGCACCTCCGAGTCCACATCGGAGAACGTGCTGGTCTGAAATCGGTTGTCCAAATACAACACGCCGATGACCTTGCTGTGAACCTTGAGTGGAAAACACAAGATGGAACGCAACTTCAATGTATGAACGGAGAGCATCTCACGAAAGCGATCATCGGCACTGGCGTCCACAGTGATAACGGGCTCGCCACCGATTAACACGTCCTTCGCAATGGAATGGGAGAGCCTGGATTTGGAGCTTCGAAGGGTCTCCTGGTCAATGTTGCGAGCAACACGCACCTCCAATTCGACCTCTTCGAGATCATCTGGATCCACGTCCTTGGGAAGCAGAATGATGAACCCCCGCTCGGCACCGGTCAGTGACACTGCGGAGTCGAGAATGAACTCCAACAGTTTCTTCGGATGGTGTTCACTGGCCAATCGCCGATTGATCTCCATCAGCCGCATGAATCGTTGATGAACTTCTTGTGCTTCAATGGTCAATTCTTGGTCCTCCGTATCCACCAACGTTGCTTCCCGTCGTAGTGTTGCGCGTTCAGATTCGGATAAGAAATGCTCCTGCGCCGTACCGGACAGTGCGGACGCCTGCAAATCGATTCGTTCTAGCGCTCGCTCATAATGCGTACGAGCGGTGTCCAACTGATCGCAGTGTCGAGCAATGCGCGCAAGAGCGCCTTCACAACGCCACGCCAGCGCGTCTTGGCCGCGCTCAGTCGCCATCTCCAACGCCTTTGTAAGGGCTGCGCGCGCTTCCTTCGACCGGTTCTCCTGACGATCCGCTTCGCCACGTAGAAAGAGCGCCCACGCCAGATGTTTTTCGGCACCGGACACTCTGGTTTGCTCTTCGACGGCAGTGGCATAGTGTCGCATTCCGTCCGTGTCAGCGTCGGTTCGGGCCACCATGCCCAAGTTAACAAGCGTTTCTCCCACCTCACCGGTGGCGCCCAGTTCCCGTAATTCATTCACCGCGGACGTCAACTCTTTGCGGGCCTCGTCCAACTGATGTTCCCCGTGGTACACCATGCCCCGTACCGCTCGATTGTACGCGACCAACAACGCCATTTGGTTTCGCGCAGCCTCCACGGCAGCACGTTCCACCCAATGCCTCGCCTCCGACAGTTGGCAATGTTCGACCAGCAAGTTCGCGAGGTTGCTGGCGGCTTTGGCCGTACCTGCGCCATCACCCAAGAGACGGGACGCGCGCAAGCTGGCCCGATAGTGATCCGCAGCCTCCCCGGTCCGACCGGTGACCTGCAGGACGGTTCCAATGTTCATCTCCGTCACGGCCATTCGCTTGCGATCGCCTGCCTGCACCGCCAGCGCTAGACTGTCTCGATAGGCCTTTTCGGCACGGGCGTAGTCGCCCTGACGCTGATGAACCAGCCCCATACCGGTCACTGCACGGGCACATGCACGCAAATCACCCTGGCGTTCGGCCGCATCCCGAGCCGCTTCAAATGACGGCAGCGCCTGGTCCATTCGGTCGGTGTAGTAATACACCAGGGCCTGAATGTCGCTGACCTCGATCAGCAAGGACTCATCGATCCCCTTCTCAATCACACGGGAGACGCTCCCCAGCGCAGCCTCGTATTGGCCCATCATGAGCTGCGTGCGGGCCAACAACACCTCCACTGCTGAAGAGGCGTCTTGTTGACTGGCGAGCGTGGAGGCCAACGTCAGCGCACCCGGGTAGTCCCCACGGTCATGAAGAACCCGTGCCAAACCCAAGGTCGCTTGAGCGCGCGCATCGTCCGCGAGTGTGCTCTCGTTGCTCAATGTCTCGAGCTCAGAAAGCGCCTCGTCAAATCGGCCCAAACCACGAAGAACCTCCGCACGCCGAAGCCGTAACGCGGCCTGAACACTGGAATCGCTGCTCATGGCGGCCGCCCACGACAGGCAACGGGCCTCCACGTCACCGTCATGACACATCCGGGCTTCATCGGCCGCGCGACAGGCAACGACCTCTCCTCGTGCGGCTAGTTCGCTCTCACCCAGACAGACCGCTTCGTGGGAATGACGCGCGACTACCGAAAGGCCAAATCCGTCCACACCTCGTTGTTCCAACTGGGCCAAGAGTGTGTTGGCAATGTGAGTGTGCAACTCCCGCCGTCGCTCGTCCGGCAAGGAGATACCTGCTCGTTCTGAAGCGTATCGCGCTTCCGACAGATCGGCTGCGACCGTAAGGCCGATCAATTGCCGGTCTCTAAGCGCGTTCAGATCATGATCCAGTTGCGCGTCGTCATGATCCGGCAATAGTGTGCTCAAGATCGAGATCGGTGCAGGTTTTCCGAGGACGCGCAAAAGCTCCAGCAACGCACGTACACTGGGCTCAAGGCCTTCTTCTCGGATAAGGAGTGCATCGCGTATGGAGTCGGGCATGGGCCCATCCAAGGCCTCCGGGTCTACCTGCAGGCAGCCGGACTCCACACGCAGTGTACCCCGTTCCACCATCGCGCCAAGGACGGTGACTACGTGTCCAGGAAGACCTTCCGTCAGCCGATACACCCCTTGGCGAAAGGCCTCCGGCAACGCACCCGCCATGGGCAGGAGGTGCTGTAGCCACGAAGCCAGCTCATCCTCCGTCAGCGGCTGGAGGTCCTGTTCAATCACATGGGGCGCCGTGGCGACATCCATTGCCCCAGCGTTACTCCTGGAAGAGACAAACAAACCCAGCCGAGGTCCGTTCTGGGGATCCAACGCTACACTTTGAATCGCACCCAGCTGATCAATCAGCACCCGAAGGGTCTGAACAGTGAGCGCGTCGGCTTCATTGGCGTCGTCCAATATATAAAGTGTGGGCCGCTGTTTGGCGGCCTCCAACAACTGTTCCACCGCCGCTTCAATGGCATCCAAGTGGTCACGCGCCTCCTCCATGGGATCCTGGTCGACGCCCACGCCGCGAAGCCATGTACGGATCGGTGCGAACGAATCGCCAAAGACAGCGCCCGCATGAACGACCCGAAGACCCGCCACTTTGGCTTCGCCGCCAATTTCCTGGAGCAAGCGGCTGCGCCCTGATCCGTCGGCTCCCGTCCACCAAACGCAAAACACGGGATGCTGTACTGGCTCCTCCGCAATAGCACGAACCCAATGCCGGGCCGTCTCCAAATGAGCGGATCTCCCAACGACGACGCCGCTACACAAATACCCTTTAAGCGTCTCGGCGGTTTCCGACTCCAAGTCCATCCCCAAAGCCGACGACAGCCGATCCAACGTCTCTCGTGCAGAGGCAGGACGATCGTCGGGACTCTTCTCCAACAAGGACAGGAGCACGGCGTCGACGGTGGGGGGAAGGGCCGGATTACACGTGCTGGGAACCGCTGGCACGGTCTCCAAATGCGCCCGAATGAGTGCTCCGGCGTCCTGATTATCAAATGGGTGCACACCGGTGAGGGTTTCGAATGCCGTGATCCCGAACGAATAGAGATCGGCCTGCGGCGACAGCGCCTCTCCCCGAATGCGCTCCGGGGCAATGTACCCTGCGGTACCAGAGGCCCGTCCCGAGGCTTCGCCAATGTGGCCGGCCAATCCGAAGTCGATCAAGCGCACGCTCGGCACGCCGTCCACCCACTCCACCAGGACATTGGACGGTTTGACGTCACCATGAACCACCCCACGCGCATGCACGTACTCCAAGGCACGCAAGAGTTGAATGAGTAATCGTCCCCGACTGGCCGTTGATCCGTCGACGACCGCCTCGTCCAATTGCTGACCATCCACAAATGCTTCCACCAAATAGGGGCCATCGGCCTCGGTACCGAAGTCAAAGACATCTGCTAAGTGGGGGTGCGACAACTGGCGAAGGGTATCGAACTCCTTCGACAACACCGTCACATCGACGTCGCCGTGAAGTCGCTTTAGGGCCACAAGCCGACCCTCTCGGTGCCGGTCTTCCGCCAAGAACACGTCGCCTTCTCCCCCAGTCTCAATGGTACGAAGGACGCGATATCGGGTCGAAAGCATGCCCCAAGATGACAAATTATTTTACATGTGTCTAGAGATGCACAAGATTTCATGGCCCCGTTTCCACAGTAAAATAGACCTATTCCCATTGTTTACTAAGGGTTATGCCTACTATTTAAACTGGCAGGGATCTTGCTCCTAGTACATGTTGTCTTGCCATCGGTTTGCCTTGTAAGCTGCTGGGGCGAAACTCCTGGGTTCGGAGGACAAGGGATTGAGACGAGTGTTGACCCACAAAACTTGGATCGGAATCGTGCTGTGTTTCGGCATGGTGGGGTGTGTGGTGGAGCCGCTTCCATCTCCCATTGCACCGGATGGCACGAAAATCGTGTTGTCGAGCCTGACCGCCGACTCCGATGAGTCGACCGAAGGCTCCGTCGCTATCCTGGGATTGCCCGACGCTGTGAATGGGTACGGAACGGTTCGCATCGTCAATGAAAGGGACATGAGGACCGAGTTTATTCAGAGCACGGTGGAAGGTTCCTTCGTCGGGACCCTGCTGGCCAAGGGCGGAGATGTCCTCATCGTGAGCTACTTGGTCGAAAGCTTCGAGAGCCGGACGATCGAAATTACCGTCCCGCAATACACCACCGAAAAGGAGCAGGACGGCCAACTGGCAGGTGCTGGGCCGAGACAACCGAACGACGATTTTGACGAAGCGGTCCAGGATCCGGCTCCCGAGACCAACGGTGAACCTCCTCCCGTGCCCCCCGTTGCGGATGCGGCCGAATCGCTCTTTGAGCTGCTCGGTGACGGACTGGTGCGGGTTCAGTCCGGCCCCGACTTTATCGGTCCCAACCACACGCTCTTTGTGGGTAACCTGGTCACGGGCGAAACGTTTGCGACCGTCGCTGATGCCGAAGGTGCCGTGGACATTACCTTCCCGGCTGAGCCCGGCGACCGGATTCTTATGTTCTCTGCATCCCCCGACGATCCGGCTCAAACGAGTCCTGTCACCGAATACCAAATCCCATTTGAATAGTCCGAAAATGAATGCGTAGACGCTTTTGCGGGAAGCTACTTGGACACCACGCCCAACGGTTTGAGAACGCCCTCCGAATAGACCTTAAACGCGGCCTTGTCCTTTGCATTCTCCCGAGCACGAGCCACGATCACATCGCCTTGTTTTTTTCCTTGGTCGAGCATCGCGTTCACTTGCTTGAGCTCTCGTAGCACCTGACCGCGGAAACCGTTCCAACTCCCCCAACCGACGCTGATCTTGCCGTTGATGAGAAAGGCGGGCGTTCCCCGTGCGCCGAGCGCTTCGGCCATGGCACTCTCACCCTGAATGCGAGTGCGGAGCGAAGTGGATTCAAAGTCCTTCTTGAAACGATTCATGTCCAGTCCCATCCGCTCGGCATACGCAAACAAGCTCAGTCGATCCAGCGCGCGCTGGTTCTGAAAGAGGACATCGTGGAAATCCCAGAACTTTCCTTGCGCATGAGCCGCCAAGGAGGCCGCAGCCGCAGCTTCCGCGTTCTTGTGCATCTTGAGTGGGTGTTGATAAAACGTCACCCGCACATCTCCTGGCCACTCTTCAGCGATCTGGTGGGTTGCCTCCACCGCCCGCCTGCACACGGGACACTGAAAATCGCTGATCACTGTCACATGCACCTTGCTCTTCTTGGGCCCAAAGGCCGGCGCCAACTTCGGATCGGTGCTCGCCTTGACTTTGCCACTCACCGTACGCTCGGGAGCGTCATCGGGGTTGGACGTTCGGCGTGGCGGTTGTGCCGCAGTACCGAGGCGCGTTGGGGGTGGAGGACTCGGCTGAACGGGTACCGGGGCAGGCTGAACGGCCACTGGCGCGGGCTCTACCGTCGGTTCTGGAGTCGCTTCGGCCTTACCGACCGGAACCGATGCCGAGGTCACCGTGGCCAACCGATTCGTGGACCCACTGGGCGACGTCGCTGTCGCTGTCGTAACGGCCAACGTGTCGATACTGCGCGCAAAGAGAAACATCCCTACGGCCGTCGCGGCCAACAACACAGCGCTAAGCTCTCGTGGTATCATCGTGGAATCCTACGTATTCGCCCGTACGATACGAAACACAGGGTC
>CAUZBV010000034.1:0-13724 GCA_963578115.1 Myxococcales bacterium | reverse complement strand
TGGGTTTTGTCTTATAGCCCGTTGTAGCGTACCTTTCGCAGCCGTACAAATAGCATAAGACAACCGAGGGCCAACAAGACTCCTCCGGGTTTGAGTCCGCGAGATTGTGGGCCCGTCACAACGCAACCACATCCATCGTCCGCCGGGTTGGCGAGGTTGGGGGTCGGTGGGCAGTTGGAACCCACGCATTGCGTCGGTTCACACTGGTTGTCTACTGAACAGGTAAGCCCATCGCCACACTCGCCACAAATTCCACCACACCCATCGGCGCCGCACTGCTGACCATCACATTGGGGCTGGCACGTTGAGGTGACACACTGGCCGTCTCCGGTGCAATGAAAATCTTTGGGACAGACGCCGCAGACATTGCCGCAACTGTCGGGACCACAAGACTTGCCGCTACAGGACGGTACACATGCTTGGTCACTGTTACAGTCATACGAACCATCGGCGGCCATGGCGCAAACCAGTCCTTGAGCTTCACAGTTAATTTCACCGAGACTGCCCGCGGTCGTGCACCATTTCAGAAGATTTCCTTCGCATATCCCGCTGGACGGAATGCCGTCACAAGGATCCACGACATTGGCCGTACACAGTCCGTTGGTGCATGTTTCCGATTTCCCGCAGACGCCGCAGTGACCACCGCATCCGTCATCCCCACATTCTTTGTTGGTGCAATCTGGAATGCACGGATTGACCGCAGCACATTGGCCAAACTTGTCGCAGCTCTCTCCGTCGGGGCAGGTGCCACAAAAACCATCACATCCGTCGTCGCCACACTGTTTTCCTTCGCATTTTGGCTGGCAATTGGTGGATGTGCAAACACCTTCAATGCACTCTTCGCCTTGTAGGCATAGGCCGCATTGACCACCGCATCCATCATCCCCGCACAGCTTTCCGGTACAGTTGGGAACACAGACGATCACACACTGTCCATCTTGGCAAAGGCTTCCGTCTGCGCACTGTCCGCAACTTTCACCGCACCCGTCGTCCCCACACGTTTTTCCGGCGCAGTTGGGTGTACAAGTGTTCGGAGGATCCCCTCCGCACATCTTGGGATGCTCCGCGGGCCCCTCACCACCTTCAGTGTTGCAGTTGTACCATTGGTTGTTGCTGTCCCATCCGCATTCGCCCGCGTCACAGTCCATGGTGAAAATCGTGTTGTTTTCACACCAATTGAGTTCGTCGCCGTCACAGCAGCCTTCGAAGGAAACGCCATCACAAGGATCACCGGGCGTGGTGTCGACACATTGCCCCTCACTGCATGTCTCTTCCTGGTTACAGTTGCCGCACACGCCGCCACAGCCGTCCGGGCCACATGTCTTGCTCGCACAATTGGGCGTGCAGGTTGGATCGGGTGGGTAGCAGTTGTAGTTCGGTGGTGTCGACCCCTCTTTGGCTTTGCACACCAGGTCCAGGGTCGAACAATCAAACTCCAAGATCTCGTCGTTGTCACACCACAGCAAGATGTTGGCTTCGCACACACCGGCAAAGGTAATGTCTCCACAGCCTTGCACTTGTTCGATGCATAGATTGTTCTCACAATTTAATCCATCGTTGCAGGCACCACAATTTCCGCCACAATCATCGGAGCCGCACTCCTTGTTGGCGCAGTCTGGTTGGCAAACGCATTGGTTCGCGACGCACTGTTGGGAATCCTCACACGAGCCGCAATTTCCGCCACACCCATCATTACCGCACTGCTTTCCGTCGCAGTTTGGCTGGCACGAACCTGCGCAGGATTTTGGGTTGTTACCCGTCGGATCTTCCCCCGAATATCCGCATTGGTACCATCCTTCGCCGCTGTTTCCATTGGCGTTCCAGCCGCATGCTGAGGAACAGTTTTGTACGACGACTTTAGCGCTCGCGCAGTACTTCAACTTCTTGTTTTCACAACACCCTTCAAACGAGACCCCGTCACAGGGGTCGTCATACACGCACGTACCATCCATGCACTGCTCCTGGTCAGCACAAAGGCCGCATTCACCGCCACAGCCATCGGATCCGCATTGGGAACCGTTGCAGGTCGGGACGCAAACCGAACCGCATGCCATTGGAGCATTGGATGGACCGGCTCCCGAGCCACCACAGGCATACGCCTTAATCGTATCGTTCCACCCACAGCCCGTGGATCCACAGGACTGGGTGGTTTCGCTGCCATTCTTGCAAATATGCAGTGTGTTTCCATCGCAACAGCCTTCGAAGGCCAAGTCGCAGGTATTGCCGCCTGTGTCGCTGGGCTCACACGAGAAATCTCCGTTGCAGATGGACGTGGCAGCCGGCTCGGTTTGGTTCAGGGAACCGTTGGGGACCTTCATGGTGATGCAGTGAACGGCTCCACCCGAGGGGATGATTCCCGTGGAGTCAATGGCAACATGCTGCCATGTTGGCATCACTTGTTGCCAAATCGACATGGCTGCTTGCTGGTAGGTGGTTGAGTCTGTGTACACCGGGATCAGGTTTACGCCGTTGACGAAGAGCGTATTGGCGTACGTACGCCATACGTCCTGGTTCGAGTTGGACGGCATGGGAATTCGGGTGACCGTCAACGAAGAGCCGTCATTGAGCGTCGCCGCGTTGAGGATGTCGGCATTGTCATCGAGGATGCCTTTGTTCGTAAAATCCTGCGACGATTTGTACTCACTGAGCACCATGCTGTTTTTGGACGTCAGTTTGGCGAACATGTCCGAGTGGGTTGTGCCCTCGTTTTGAAGCGGCTTCATGACGGTTTGGGTTTGGCAACCGAGATACTCTTTTTGATATTGGTGCACTTTGCTTTGGCTCACACCGCCGTACCAATAGACGCCTTGTGAGTAGTAACAGTTGCCGTATCCATCGGTGATGTAGGTGCCGCCTTCCCAGGAGAGCGGTTGGCGATAGACGTTCGTTCCCCAACTGTTTGCGATGTGCGTGGGGATGGCGTCGTCATACACCCGGGCGTGGTAATACTTTGGGTCCACAAACGACACGGTTCCGTCAGGCGAACGCACCGAGAGTGGGCCATAATCACGCATCCAGACGGAGTTGTTGGGAAGGTCGACGTAGTTCAGACCAGCGGTGCTGACTCCGTACTGACTGACAGCCGCTTTGAATTGCTGTTTTGATCCATCGCCGTCGTGAACGATGTAGATGCCAATGTTGGTGGGAGCAGATGCGGCGATAATGTCTGCGAATAGCTTGCTCGAATACCCCGTCCACGTGAGCAACAACGCTTGACTATCGGCCCATTCCGAGGAAGCTCGCATGGGTGTTTTTGGCGCATTTGTAATGCCGTAGGTGCTGGGATAGGACCACTTGTAGTTGTCGTATTGATCCGCTTTGCCGGCCCCATCTCGCTCGCCCGCCAATGGATAGGCCGGAAGCATCGGTCGCTTGTTGGTCGACAACCTGTCGGTTTGTGGAGCAGAGACGGGTTCGGAGTTCACTCCTTCTCGAATGTCGCTGCAGGCGAGGCCCAGGCATAGAAAAAGAATCAACCAGCTAGTACTACCTACAGTCAACAACCATCGCATCGCTACCTCCGCATCCAACCGGCAGTCATCTTGTGCGAAGCCCCTGTTGCGAGTCAAGGAACAAATCGGTGGAATCATGGGATTTCCGCCCTTCAAAACGGCGTCTTGACACGACCACCAACCGCCCGTTAGCGTCCCTTTGTACTATGCACGGACGGAACGGCGCGCGAATGCGGTTTGGGTACCAGAATCAGGACAAGTGTTTGTGGCGTCTGAGTCGTTGGCGAGGACTCGGTCTCACGGGGTGCATGATCGTGGTCTCATTGTTGTGCGTAGGATGCGTCCCCAAAGGGACGAAAAATCCCGACGCAAAACGTGATTTCTTGGGTGAATTTGAGCGACTTAAAACCTCCACAAGAGGTCAGTGTGCATGGTCAAAAGGCTTGGCGACATTGGCCAGTAGCAAGGTGGATGAGTTGTTCTACATATCCGAAGACTTTCGACCGGGCAGAGTCCGTTGGCGGCGGTTTAGGAAGGCACTCAGTGAGTGTTGGAAGAGCGATCTGGAGAGTCCAATGGGTGTGGAACCCATCGATGTCTCTGGGCTCGCAGCCCATTATGATGATGATGGCCTTTCTGACCACAAGGAGCTGCTTGCGGCCACAATCCGTTTAATCGAATCGTACAGCGAATGTGGTCCTCTCAACGCCGATGAAATGTCCGGATTCGATGGTCGGGGTGTGTCGGACGAAGGCCGGGCATGGGCGAGGGATCGCATGATGATCATGAATGAGATCCGCGTCATTGTTCGTGGTGAGCTCGCGCGGCGAAGTGAATCGATCGATTCCATGATGGAAGGCGTCCGTACGGAGAGTGCGACTCTGTCTGAGAAAGTCGATGAAGTGTCGAAAACGCTGGAGTCGGACTATTCAGCCACGACATTGGAGAAAGAGCATGTGCGCAATCAATCGACGACGATTCGGAGTCGGCTCGCGGCGCTGAATGATCTGCTGGTGCGCTGTGAACAGGAAGTGCGGGCAAGCACCACAGATTTATCCACGTTTGACCAAGTCATTGAAGGGGCGATCAGGCGAATCGGTCGTCGACGTTAGGGTTCATCGTTTGTGTCGGGGAAGTGGGCGAGCGCTTTGTGAATCCACAGCAGCGCCCTTTCGCTGTCTTCCTCGCGTGTGATAATGCAGCCCCAGCCGCGCGTTGCTTGAAACAACCCATCAAAGGTCGTGTCTCGATACGATTGGATGATGTGTACGATGCCCTCCGCTTGGAGTACATCATGGAGAACCTGCGCTTCGATTTCGTTGGATAGGACGTGAACGCGCGCCAGCGGCCCATCCTCGGGCAGGAATGAGCCCGTTTGTCCTCGAAGCCAACGTGTTGTCAGCGTATCTGTGCTCATCCCATCGATCTCCCTGAAACGCGGCCAATAACCAACACAACTCTTGCTTTCATCATAAGGCTTTGACGGTCGAAAGAGGAGGAGTTTTGTGTGAGGTTACGACGAGCCCGGAATGATGAGTCCTCCGTCCTCATCGCCTACGGGGGTCGACGAATGCGGATCCCTGGAGTTCATCGCCGCCACAAACGCCTCGGCATCAAAGAGATCGGTTAGCGCTTGACGGGCCCATGGGATTGTCAACACCGATTGGCCCACATCCATGAGCGCGTTGGCGGTCGCCATAGCAACGTGTGACAAGTCTGTTTTCTGCTGTACTTGGAGGACATAAGCCGCGTCCAGGAGACGATTTGCCATTCGATGCCGAAAATCGGTGTCGAACGTCTCTTCCACGATTCGTTCCAACTCAGTCAGTACGCGTTCTTTGCGCTGATGATCGTTGATCAGAACAGGACTATCCATGGCATTGCGAAGTCGTTGGCCGGTCTCACGCGTCCATTTTGGTTCCATGATGGGTCGATCGGCGGGTCCGATGCGGTACGTGTGTGGTTCACGACGGGTGTCGGTGTGGCCAAAGAGCTCGGGACCTCGGTGGATAAGGTTGGGATCAACATCAGGGATCCGAGCGTAGATGGGGTGTTCATCGTCTTGGCTTGTGTTTCGAAACAGGTCGCTAAAAGCGTGGTAGTCTGATGGGAATTCCTTGCCCAATTGTCGATGAATTTCAACCGCTTCCCGAAATCGAATCCGTACCAATGCCGGCTCAGCTTGTACGAGAAATTCCGACGATTGCACGTTTTGCATTCGTCCGATTTCCTCCACCAGATTCGACAACTTTGTTCGACTCACATTGGGGATGGCAAGAAAGTTCGCCAAGCCGGTGGTTTCGTGGGCCAGGGCATAGACAGCGGCCATGGATCCGCTCGTGTGTTGACCGGTCAAAATCAAAAACCGGGCACCCGATGGATGCGGAACACTCATGTAGGACGGCAACGCTTCGCGCGCAATCTTGATGGTGCCCGCATGACCCGATTCATCCGACCAGCGTTTCCCTTGAGATCGGAGTCGATGCAAGGTCTTCCCGATGGCTTTTCGAATGCGTTTAATCGCAGTCAGTTGCGACAGTTTGAGGCCATCGTCACGGTCCACAAGAATCGTGACCAGTGCGGCCAACGCCTCCGTGGGGCAACCCACAAGCGCCGTGGGATCGCTTTGTGTGGCTGGTGTGTCTAAGAACTGACGACACAAGGTGACCCACTTCTCCTGATCTTCGGGGGGGTGTTTGGCGCCGGTCAGCCATTGAGGATCAAATGTCATAGGATGAAACTCTAGCGCAAGACCGGTCAATTCACCAGGGCACTTTTTCTGAGATGGGGGCAATTGTCCTCATCTCCAAGGATACCGTGTAAACGAAGTGCTGTTATGCATTAATAATATTTTCACATAAGAAATTCGTTGGCTTTTCATGGGATCAATCCCCGTTGTGGTGTATCGACACCAAGAGACTATGACAAGATGTCACGGTTTTTGTGGATAAGTGGGTGGTTCCCCCAAGGGGATATTTTTTAAAATATAATAAAATCCAAATGTTACAGTGCATTATCGAGGATTGGATCGAATTCTGCATTGGCAGGGGGGACCGAGACGACTCGGCAGCCAGGGCAATGTAGAAGTTGTTGTTTCTGTTATTCATGTTGTTGGTTGGCTGTTGAAAGTGGACTCGATTGGAACAGGGTTCTCGTAAGTTGCTGCTGTGGATATTGTTGAAGAGCCCTCGAATGCGGACGCTGTGTTGATGTTTTCCAATCGATCTCTTGTTGTCGAATCGTTCTCGAATTTGCGGGTGTCGGACGTGGGTTGCGTCCAGTCACACTAAAGAGGAGGGTCGATCGACCTTCCTCTTTTTTTGTCGCAAAAAACCTCCCTCGGAAAAATGCTCCACGAACTCGAACTCCTGGCCGCGTCGTAGTATGCTCACGGGTAGCTAACTACAACAGTGGAATGGAAGTGTTCGGCTTGGTTGTCCGAACAGAGCAGGGGCGTTGCCGATGTCACAATTTGAGATACCTGCTGATCAGCTCGAAACAGCGTCGGCCCAAGAGGTCTTGGAATGGGCATTGCCTCGCTTTGGGGACCGTATCGCCATCGCTTCGAGTTTTGGCGTTGAAGACGCCGCATTGATTGACATTGCAGTCCAGATTCGATCCACGGTCCGCGTCTTTTGTCTGGACACGGGCCGACTCCATCAACAGACCTACGATCTCATGGACCGTATTCGGAATCGGTATGGGTTGACCATTGAGGTTCTCTACCCCAGTACACCCGATCTTGAATCCATGGTTCGTGAGCATGGTATCAACCTATTTTACGACTCCATTGAGAATCGACGGCGATGCTGTGATGTGCGGAAGGTGCAGCCGCTACGGCGGGTCTTGTCCACGTTGGATGCGTGGGTGACGGGACTTCGGCGAGAGCAAAATGTCAGTCGAGCGAACATCGCAAAGGTTGAGGTAGATCACGCAAATGGAGGGTTGTTGAAGATTAATCCATTGGCGGATTGGAGCCATGATCAAGTGTGGGCGCATATTCGCGATCACAACGTTCCCTACAACACGCTCCATGACGAAGGCTATCCGAGTATTGGTTGTGAGCCATGCACACGGCCAGTCCAAACGGACGAAGATCCGCGCAGTGGACGATGGTGGTGGGAAAGTACCGAAACGCGGGAATGTGGCCTTCATGTCGAGGACTAATGAGGATATTTCGATGAGGTTTTTTCCACGTCGATTTCATTCGTTGGGTTGTGGATCGCAGCAGCCGAATGGGAAAAGTGCTGACACTGCGGTGCAGCACGCGGAAGAGACAGCACTGGAGGAAGCCCCTTCGCGGGTAGATAGGGAAAAAATATTCTTTATTTATTTCAGTAGTTTACGTTCTATTTTCTATAGATTTGACTTCCATGTGAGGCTGGGCGAACGTATAGTCGTCACAGAGGAAAAAACCGTGTCGTGCCATGTTTCTGGTGTAATGACCGCTCGTTGTAGTGGTCTGAATCCGGTGGCATTTGTCGACAGGTTGAGTGTGCGAGTTCTCGGGAAGTGTGTGTGGGCTGCATTAGTCCACGGCGTTAGCCGGGTGGTTTTGCTTTTGAATAGTCAACTGGTGTGCCGATGTTTTGCATCGGGCGTGGGGGTCCCTCGGACTGTTCGCAAATGCTTGCGAACAGCGGATGGGATTTTTTGCGTTAAATGCTCTCTATAAATGAGACATTTGCGCCGTTGATGAACGCGTCAAAAGAGGGGGACGCATGAATCAATACGGACGCCGCGCGTGGCTGGTCGCAATGGTGCTTGCGACAAGTGGATGCGCGGAAATGCCATCAATGACACCCGACGTGGTGGGTGAGTTGCCCGGAGAGATACGGTTTCGAACGTATCTCGGCGCGGTCACAACACCTACGATCCAAGTGACGGGCCCCATTGAGTTTACCGAATTTGTGATGACTGGACCGTTGACGCCCATCGAGATGACGTGGACGTCCAACGTAGCCGATGAGATCTTGGCAGGGACATACAAGCTCGCCGTGTACGATATGGGCAATTTGCTCCTGTCTGATCAGACCGAATCCCCTCTTACGGTCAATCTTACGTACGGCGATCACTGGCTGACCTATGAACTTCAGGATGCTGACGGCGTGCCCATTGATAGTCCCACTGCAAGGGACAGCTATGTCTTGCGTGTGTCCAAAGCGTGTGTTGTGGACGTCGATTGTGAGGACAGCTACCTGTGCACCAATACGTTTTGCCAGCCCACCGGATTTAACAAAGGGAAATGCAAGTGGACCAGTCCGGTTACGGATGTGTGCTGTGAACACGCCTATCAATGTACATACGGTGAGTACTGCGATACCACCGATGATGCGTGTGTTGTGTGTTTGACCAACGAACATTGCGATGATGGCAGCGTGTGCACAACCGACACGTGCACCGATGGCACGTGTACGAACGTAAAGACCGATCCCTTCTGTTGCGACTGTACGGTTACAAGCAACCCCAATTACACCATCGACAAGCAATGCACTGATGGGAAATTCTGCACTCAGGAAGGGTGCGATTGCGGTATTAACAAGTGCACCTACAGCGCAAAGACGTTTACCCAAGGCGCTTGTTGTGAAACGGACGATCACATTTCTTGTGACGACACGGACGCATGCAACTTGGACTTCTGTGTTGCCAATATATGTAGGCATGCGCCGCCTTTGCACGCCATCAGTGGTTGTTGCAACGCGGATGTGGACTGCCAGGATGGCAACGTTTGTACGATTGATACGTGTTCTGTGGGCGTCAATCTTTGTGAATTTACGCCGGTCAATGATCCCAACTGTTGCAATACCAGCTCCGACGTCAACTGTGACGACAACGATCCCACCACCATCGACTCCTGTATTTCCTTCCAGTGCGTGCACACCCCCGATCCCAATTATTGCAGCATCGCTGCCCAGAGCGACATCGTCATCAATGAGTTGATGATCAACCCGGGTTATGTCTTTGACACACTGGGTGAATGGATTGAGTTGCACAATGTAACCAACGATCCTGTCGACATCGATGGATGGAAACTGGTGGATCCAGGCAGCGCTGCGCCCGACATCGTGTTGGGCAACGGCACTCCGTTGATCGTCCCCGCCAAGGGGTACGCATTGCTCTGCCGAAACGATGACCCCTCGGAAAATGGTGGCGCGACGTGCGATTGGGAATATGGCACGTCCTTCACATTGTCCAACAGTGGCGATGGGGACTGGGTTGTCATCAAATCGGCCGACGGCCAGGTGCACGACACGGTGCACTACGACATCGGCCAAAACTTCCCCAACCCCAATCAAAACGCGTCTATTGCGCTGATTAACCCCCAATCAGACAACAACTTGGGCGCTTCCTGGGCTCAATCCATCGCAGACCTGGCGTGGGGTACCAGTACAGACATAGGCACCCCCGGCGCGAAGAACATCGATGTGTACTCCTTATTTGTTGTCGCCAAATGCCAGGAATCACCCGATGACATCTGTACGACCGACACGTGCCTTGACAATCAATGTGCACATGTTGCCGTCGAGAGTTGCTGCAACAATGTGGCCGATTGCCAGAAACCGACGCAATGTCACACAGCAGATTGCACCGCCAATCTGTGTTCATTTACGCCGATTCAGGCGCCTGCGTGCTGTCTCGAAGATTCGGTTTGTGACGATGGGCTGTTTTGCAACGTCGACAAGTGCATTGGATTCAAGTGTCGTCACGGACCCGACTTGTCCAAGCAAGGGACCAATTGCTGCGACACCGACAATGACTGCGGCAGCTCGAACAATCAGTGTGTGAGCAACAAGTGTGACGTGCAGTTGAAACAATGTGAGCCACCCGAGGTTAAAGCCGGACCGAACTGCTGCACGATCAACACGGGCGTCTTCGCTTCTCAAGAATGTGATGATGGGGATCCGTCCACGAAGAACATGTGCAAGGACTACCAGTGCATTTACGAGCCCGACAAGATCTACTGCGATGCGGAGGTTGGCCAGGGCGGCAAGAACAACTGTGCATTGGATCTCGATCCGTGCACAGACACGTCTTGTGATGAAGGGACGAACACCTGCTTGTTGGCGACCGATCCCAGTTGCTGCAAGGAGCACGCGGATTGCAGCGACAACAATCCATGCACGATCGATGTCTGCACCGGCAGCAACACGTGTATTAACGAAGCCAAGTTCAATTGCTGCCTGAAGACGACCGAAGCGGCCAACTGCGACGATGGGGATCCGTGCACGACCGATACCTGTATTGGCGTAACGGAGAAGAACGATTTCGGCCAAATATACCAAGTGGGTACGTGCCGCTCCGTCAAGCAAAGCGCGAGTTGTTGCACCCAAGACAGCGATTGCGATGACAAGTTTGCGTGTACGACCGACACCTGTGATGTGGGTGCCAACACCTGCAAGAACGAAGCGGTGGTGTTGGCCGAAGGCAAGGTCTGCTGTGATCCATACACGACCAAAGCGTCTGTTAATACTCAGTGCAACGACGGCAATCTGTGTACGCTGGAGGCCTGCGTCAGCAATGTCTGCACGCACGAAGACAAACCCGCAAACTTATTTGGAAAGTGTTGTGATATCAACAACGTATTGGGCCTGTCAGAGGGAAATCTGTGCGATGATGCCAACCCATGCACAGTGGACAAGTGCATCTACGGGCGTTGTCGGAATTTGGATTTTGGTTCGGCCACTTGTTGCAACAGTGACCCGGACTGTCCAGACGATGGCAACTCCTGCACAGTAGAGTATTGCTCGAATGCGGGTACCGCTGAGGGTGGCGCCTGTTCGTACAACATCGCCACTCCCTGCACCGTCACCTTGCCTTGGAGTGAGACCTGGACCGGGGCCAGTGCGGAGGACGGTCTCGACCTGAAAGGCTGGGAGGTCTGGAACAACCCTGGAGCCAGCTCGGACACCGTTGCCAATTGGCAGGTCACCAAGCTGAACCAATTGGGTGATGACGAACATGTGAAGTTTAACTGGACGCCAGCCCAACTGGGGTACAGCTCCTGTTTGCTCAGCCCGCGTATTGATTCGTCGTTGTGGACAGGTCCGCAGATATTGGCCTTCCTCGATGAGCATTTTCTGTCCATTCAGTTTGAGCATGCGCTTGAACTCAACGCGACCGACGCCAAGGTCAGTGTCTTTTCGTTTGAAGCGCCCGAGAACGCGCCCTTCCCACCCACGGACTACGATCTCATTGGTCAAGAGGGGACGGAATCGACCTGGTCCCAACTCAATCGCACGGAATACTCGGTGGACTTCATTGAGAACCTGGCCACATGGGATCTGTCCAAAGGCGTTCATTACGGGAAGAAAAATACGCGGTATGCCTTCTGCATCCAAGGGGACAACTCCACCAAGTTGAAACAATGGGAAGTGGACTTGGTTCGGGTCGGTTTCGGAAAGGCTCCGTATTGGGGGGGAGCCGGTTATGCCGAGCCTCCACAAGAGATCATTGCGGTTCTTGGTCAGAAAAAAGAGGTCATGGTCACCTGCAAACAAAATGACCAACAGACGGATCCCTATGTGGTCTTCATCAAGTTCAACATTCTGAAGGGACCGTCGCACATCAAGTTCAAGAAAGAGCAGGCGCACTGGAATTTTGACCCCAAATGCACCAGCACAACCGAAGGATTTCCTTTTGCTTGTCCAAACGGCGACACGTTCCACAATTGGATCGTCATTGACAGCGATGACTCGGATCTCGTGGGTCCCCATACGCTCAAGATCAACTGTACTGACGGGTTCTTTGAAGCGCGTAGGACCATCGACATTGAGCAACTGCTCGGTTCGGGCTACTTGGTCTGGCAACCCGCCGGCGTGACGAGTCCTGCCGGCCAGGCCATTCACGCCGCCATTCGTGCGTATGAGAACCGATCGGCACACTTGATCAAGCGCTTGGAACTCTACACACTAGACAACCTGAAAGCGCTGGACGGTGTCTTTGTTGTGCTCGGTAATCGCGGTGCCAATCACACGATGACCGCCGAGGAGATCGCGAAGCTGCAAGCCTACTTGCAGGCCGGTGGACGCATCTACATTGAGGGTGGCGAAGCGTGGGTGGATGATGCCCAGACGACGTTCCACAGCTTGTTCAATACCTATGGGGTGATCGGTGCGGATCCGGTGGAGCGCGATCTGACCGGTCGAAACTTCCTGGCCAATTCGCAGCAGGGCTACAAGAACGTTTGGCCCATCGTCACGGACAATGCCTTTGTGAATAGCTTCGTGGATCCAATCTCGGCCAACTTGGGTACCAAGGCATTCAGTATTCTGCGCAGTGGTACCGATCCGGCCGAGTTGGGCAATGTCGATGTGATGATCGCCTCGGAGCAGCAGCCGGCAAACGAAGCGCTCTTTAGGACTGTGGCGGCCTCGATCAGTTACGGTGCGCTCAAGAGCAACGCCGTGACCGGTATGTCACCGCCAACCGTCATCGAGAGGATCATCGATTTCTTTGAAAATGGCCACCCGGGTTGTAGCACCAACTGTGTACCCAGCTTGCCCGATAGCTGTGTATGTGATGACAGCGATCCGTGCTCGTTGGACAATTGCATTTTGGATACCAGTACGTGTGGGTCCAGTCCCATTCCCAACTGTACTCCGTGCCTCACGGACGCGGACTGTGACGAGGACCAAGCGTGCAACTTGGTCACCAAGATCTGCATGGAGATCCCAGGGACCATGTTCCACAAGAAACTAAACCTGGGACTCGATACTGGTGCTGGGAATACGTCGGTGACCATTCCGATGCATCTGACACCGACGCCCGGAGTGAACACCATTGCCTCGCTCAATGTGAAGTTGAAGATCAATCACACTTGGCGGGGTCAGGTCCAAATTGACGTGACCAAGAGCGGTAAGACCTACCTGCTGAGAAAACAAAAACTGTCCGACTCGGGCGACAACATTTACGAGACATGGGAGCTGGGGGTGGCCGCACCCATTACGGATCCAGCCAACGGTGGTTTCACCTTTGATGAAACGTTCAAAGGTCTGAATGCCGATGACGGTCCGATCGATGATCATATCTGGAAGGTCATCATCACCGACACGAAACCGGGCTCAGGGAGTGGATTGATCACCGATCTGTACTTCTTCATTGTGGATGAGGGGTTCTTGTGTACTCCCGAGACTTTTTTGACCGACTGTGCTGATGACACCGTGTGTACAGTCAAGAGTTGTCCCGACGGGATATGCGTCAAGAAGGCTTTTGATTGCGACGACGACAACGCGTGTACGACCGAGACGTGCGATTCGATAGTGCAATGTATTT
>CAUZBV010000033.1:0-13912 GCA_963578115.1 Myxococcales bacterium | reverse complement strand
GGATGGTCAGTGATGCAGGGCGATCCGACTGACATCGAATGTCTTCCAGCTGCAGGCTTCGCTCCCGTTCCAATTCGCCACCGGAAAACGCAGGCTCTCGGATCGTCTCCGCAAACAGCTCCCAACCCTTATCCAGGTGCTGGCTCAAGAAGCCACAGCGAATGCCCGTGACGTCTCTACCACTAAAGGCATCTAGGTAGCCCGCGAGGCTCTCCACCGCGACCGCCACGTCATTGGCGTCACGCTGCGCGGTCCCCAACGTCAGGACGCTGGACATCAAGCGCCCACAGCCAATTTTGTCCGGTCGCTCATAGGCGATGCCACCACGAGCCATTGCCCGCACGGCCACCATTGGCAAGGTGGTGTCTCTCAGGATCAGCAGATGAGGGCCACCTGGGATACTGAATTCCTGTAGCGTGCCTCGCTCTCCTTGCCCCGCGTGTCCCAAGTGAGCACCGTGAAGTTCGGCGTCTTTGCCGGCTTCATCGCTCTGTTCGAGATCTCTGTCCGCGCGACTGTGTATCGATCGAAAGGCCTCCTCACTCGTAGAGCCAATGCGATCACAGGTCAGATCCTCCGATTCATTCGCGCGCGCCAGGTGAACGACAGACAGGTTGTCCGGCTGTAGGTATTCACGCGCAACCCGAAGAATATCTTCACGAGACGTGTTTCGAATTCGCTCGAAGTAAATCGCTTCTTCCTCGTAACTGCCCGCCACAGTGGCGTAATATCCCAGTCGTCGAGCGACGCCCTGCACGGTTTCTCGACCGTATACCTGTTGGCTATCAATGATGTGACGCGCTTTTTCGAGCTCATCGGGAGAACACAACTCCACTCGGAGCCGATAGGTTTCCATCAACGAAGCACGAACAATCTCGTCGACCACAGCATGCTCTGGCAACGAGGCGGATAGGGTGAGTAACCCTGGATCACGCGGTGTGTACGCGTAACACAAGATGTCATTGACCAAACGATCCCGACGTTTAATGGAACGAATCAGACGGCTGCTGTCTCCTTGACCAAGAATCAACGCCATCAAGTCCAGTACCGGTGTATCGGGATGGGTGCATCGAGGAATGTGAAAAGCAAGATTGAGATGTGACTCTTGGAAATGCGACTTCACCTGGGAGAATCGCATCTTCTCTTGAGTAGGCTCAACGGTCCGTTCGAATCGGCCGGTCCCCTGCTGGACACCCTCAAATGATGCGGCCACCTGCTCTGCCGCCTGGAACTCATCCATGTCACCCGTGACGACCACCACCAGGTTCGCGCCGGTGTACCAGCGCCGGAAGAACGCCAAGATCTTGTCACGATTCATCGACCGGACCGATTCGATCGTACCGATAACAGGTGAGCGGTACGGATGCGCTTTATAGGCCGTTCGAAACAACTCTTGAACGGTGATACGTCCAGCAGAATCCTCCAGTCGCCCAATCTCCTCCACGATGACTTCGAGTTCTCGCTCTAACTCATCGTCATCAAACGTCGAATGGAGAACAGCGTCCGCCAAGACATCCAAGCCAACGCTGAAGTAACGACTGCTCAGAACACAGTGATAAACGGTTTGATCAAACGAGGTGTATGCGTTGATTTCTCCGCCGGCGCCTTCAATTTCTTGAGCAATTTGACCCACACCACGGCGTTCTGTGCCTTTAAAGAGCATATGCTCGTGAATGTGAGCGAGACCCGCCTCATGCTCTTGTTCATCAGCGCTGCCGACACGCACCCATACCTGCACTGCAACGGCTGGAGCCGTCGTACAGCGCTTCACGTACATTGTGACACCATTATGAAGGGTGCGGCGTATCAAGGATGACCCCCATTCTCTTCAATCGTACACCGTGATTTTAATCCGGATGCATGGTTCTGTACCGGACGTGGCGACGTGCGTCGAGGGAAAAGAGCCAACTCCTTTTCAAAGGCGTTTCGGTAAAACGTCTTGGAACAGGGACAATAGACGCACGCCGACGAAGGCGCTCGTTGCAATTCCACCCCGATTTGTCGCGTCTAATTCGATTCGCAATAGCCCGAGGATACACAGGTACTTCCGGGTGCGCAGGCTTTGTCGGTCGCACAGGAAACGTCGTAGTAGCAGTAGCCGTCCAAACCGCAGTAGTGACCAACACCACACTGTAAATGAGCGCCGATGCTTTGGGGATCACAATCCCCCACAAAGGCACACAGACCATCCGCTTCACAACTCAATCCCGCTGGACAATCGAGCACATGGTACTGGCAAGCGATGAAATCCACACAGAACCCATCCTCTCCGCAGCGTTGGCTGTGGGAACAGTCAAAGGTGGACAAGCAGTCCAGTCGAAGCTGACAGCGCCCTTTGGGTGCACAATATTCATCAAGAGCACACTCAAAATTGTTCGAGCACGCCACCAATCCCATGCATACACCGTTCAGTTCACAATACTGGCGGTCCGGACAGTCAAGCTCTGTGTCGCATCCGCCGAGCACGCTGCACCAGCCGTCAGCAGAGCATAGTTCGTGGTGCAAGCAATCCCCATCGAACGTACAACTTCGAAGGGATGAGCGCCCCTGATTCTCCGAAAACGAACAGCCGAGAAGACCGACTGCAAGGGACAAGCCAAGAAACCATGGACCAGAAAACCGCATGCCCTCAACTTTGGTTCTTTGCCCGCCTTGTGTCAATGACATCGACCCGCTGCGTAGAGCCAGTGGATTCATTCCGCTTCGAAGATTCGCATGGTAGGCTACGTCCATGAGCCGACCACATGCCACAGAATCGAAACGATGCCTCTTCGTCCTGCTGTGTTGGGTGATTCTCGGGGTGAGTGGGTGTGAGACCGAGTCACCCACACTCTTGGATGCGTCCATCCTTCAAGACACGACCAACGCGAATGGCCCGTATCGGGTGATGGCCCAAGTGATTGGCGATCCGGAAACCACAGTCGTTGAGCTTCGTTACCAAAAAGAGGGGCAAGCCGAGGTCATCGAACCCATGGAACCCTACGATGGCCTGGTTTGGTTTGCGGACATACCCGGACAGCCTGCAGGCTCAAGAATCTTGTATTTCATCGCCGTGGCGCACGTAGACGACTTGGAAAACCCCCAGACACTGCCAGAAGCCGCTCCAAATTCCCGATACGCGTTCCGTATCTTGTCCCCATAAACGAACGCATCAGCGTCATTGGCTGGTAGAGACTATGCGTCACCGGTCATGATGAATAGCGGCGTTTTATCGAAGCGATTGTAGATGGGTCGTAAGCGCTCCGTGTTGTAGTATTTCTTCACATCCACCAATTTCTGACCGCCACCCACTACGTTCAGCGACACGTTGTCGTAACAGCCGTTCCGTACAGTGACCAAGCGCCCTGAAACACCCGAGAGAATCAGGTCCAAAACCAGATTTCCGAACGCCATCGGGACGATGCTGTCGAGCGCGTCGGGCTGGCCGGATCGAACCAGGTAACCCAGTCGCTGACTCACTACATTGATACGACGTCCATTGTTATATTTGGGTGACAATTGCTTCAAATTGTCTGCCACGATCGAGCCGATTCCACCCAACTTTCGGTGACCATACTGATCCGCCTCTCCATCTTTGAAGGTCCGAGCACCCCCTGTGAGCTGCGCGCCTTCTGACACCAACACCACGGAATAATGGCTGGAATGCCTGTCTCGATCCCGGACCATTAATTCGGTCAGTTTCTCGACATCAACAGCCACTTCAGGAATGACGCATCGGTCTGCCGCTCCAGCCATGGTGGGCAGCAAGGCCGTATATCCGGCATAACGCCCAAACACTTCAATCACCAAGAAGCGTTCGTGAGAGCCCGCCGTCGTCCGCAACCGATTGGTCAACTCAATGGTCCGCGTCACACACGTGCTAAATCCAATGCAGTAGTCGGTTCCTGGGACGTCGTTATCCATCGTCTTTGGGATGGCATTCACTTTCACGCCTTCCCGGTACAAGCGAACGGCATAGCTGAGCGTGTCATCACCACCGATGGGGATGAGGTAGTCCACATCCAGAAACGAAAGATTCTTGAGAATGTGCGGAGTCACGTCGTTCTTTTCTGCCGTGTACGTGTCCGCAAGATGAGGGGGCACCAGCGCCTTTGGCAACGCACTGGGTCGGGTACGCGAGGTGTGCAAGAAGGTGCCGCCTGACCGACCTACATGGACGACCACTTCGGGGGTCAGCTCTTGAACACATTGCGAGTTATCCGCTGCCGCGTCGGGGATCAACTCGACGAGTCCGGCCCATCCCCGGCGAATCCCCAATACTCGATAGCCTTCGCGGTGAGCACGGATCACCACCGCACGAATGGCCGGATTGAGTCCGGGTACGTCGCCACCACCGGTTAAGATGGCAATGGTTCCTTTCTTACCCGACATCCCACACCTCACTCCGAGTCAATCGCCACAGATTGTTGTCCACATTGTAGATCAATTCATGGCCGAGGACCCTAATCCACGGCCCAAGGCATGTGAAAACGGTGCGTAGCAAGGGTCGTCTGCGCCAAACAAACCGATGTGGGGGGTAGTAGATGCACCGCTGCGCCGCTCGCCTTAAGCCAGCGACGCAACGGACAAAGGGAAACGAAGAATTACTCTTCGTTGCGTAGCCGGTTGATGATGTGCTGCTTTTGGCTCGAGTTTTTGTGTTCCTCGAACGGAGCCGTTCCATCACGCACGGTTTCGAGAACCAAGTTCTCGATCATCGCAAGCTTGGCACGGGTCTCTTCATGGGCTTGACCCTTCAACTCCAAGACAGCCGAAGGCTTCTCAGAAATGCCATGCCGCATGCGAAGCACGCGCTCTTCTTCCGGAGTCAAGACACCCTGGGCCAAAGCCTCACGAATGTCCGTCTTTGTCGTCACCGTTGTTGTCCTGTGCCGCTTTTCTACCACTTCAACCTCCATTGCGCTAAGCGCTTACTATAGCTAGGGCCCACTGGGCCTTTGAACAAAACGCCACGGTCCGAGTGTAAGTCAATTCGAGCACTAGGCAAATTTTTCGCCAAAAAAAAGAGGCTTTCCCACAGGGGCGATCCTAAATTGGGAGACAATCCAATTCATAGGTAATGTTCACCTCGGTATCCGGTCCTGGAAAACAAGTGGATGCCAGATCAAAAACCACCGCCTCCTCGACGCCATCGTAGGTCCACCCTGTTGGGCACCCAATTCCGTCAACCTTGACCACAATGGTCCCTTGCACAGGCGACTGTGTCAGCGGAAAAACCTGAACCGGCTGGAATGCGTCCGCCCCTATTTGTTCCAAGAGCGACGGAGATGTCCCGTCCTCGATGCCAAACGCACAAATGCTGTACCAGGATCCACCGAGCTTCTCGGCCATGTCCGCGTATCGCTGTGCCGGCTCTCCCCCTTTGGACGGCCCGGTGAATGGCCCTGTATTTGGCGTCCACCCTCCGCAACCGCCAATGGGATTGGCTTCGGAAGGCGGATCGCCCACGATGGCGTACCCACGAACTTGGCCGGGGGGCTTCAGCCCTTTGAAGAACGCGACATACTCCGCCAAACCACTCGGACTGTGATCCTCTTCATCACTGACCCAAATGATGGCCAATTTGGCATTGTCACGCAGAAAACCACGATTGGGGCCGCCGCAACCACCATCCACACAGGTGATGTTTGGATTGATTGCAGGGCACATTGCGGGGACTGCGCAATTGAGTTCAAGATCCTCCATCATGTTCTCTTGCAACGCCAACCAGGCGGCGAGCAAGCCACGCTCGTCACCACTGCCCTCTGTACCCACCTGCACGCTCGTTTTAAAAGGATCGGGGTTCGTGTTGACCACAAAGCGCGGGGTGCCCACAAGCGCGCCGCCATCATGCTTTACGTCCGTCGTGACCACGCCGATTTGGTATTTCACGTTCCACAACGCCGCCTGATCAATGAACGACTGGAAGCCCTGGACCAAGCTCAGTTGCTCATCGGTCATCGAGCCTGAGTTGTCCACGACAAAGAGAATATCTACCTGGTTTTCAGGCGCCTGCTGGTAGGTGTCTTTCCAGATGGGTGTTGTACTTCCTTGGCCCGACAACACCACAGAAGCTCCCCCCGCCGTTTCAACGTTGGGCTGCAAACTCGCCGCACAGGTCGTGTCACCCGCTTTGGTCGGTACATAGCGAATATTAAAGGGGACGGCCGCAGCGGCGTTCTCAAACAAAGGCACGGGCAATGCGGGTAGATCGGAGATCTCGTATTGCCCGTCGCAGCCCTCAAACGCCACCGATGCCAGGTCAATCGGCATCTCTCCAAGCCGCGTGGCAGAGATGGTCACCGTCGGAGACGCACACCCAATACGGACCAAACCAAAATCAATGCTGTCTGGCTCAGCCACAATGCCGGCGGTGCCCACCACACCTTTCAACGTGGGGGCAATACCTCCCACCAAGGGGTGGTATTGAAATACAGGGCCAATTCCCAACGAGCCGTCCACCAGTGTCAGGCTGGTCAACCCCACGTCCTCGCCCGACTCCTCCACAGGCGCGTACCAAATGGGGATGGATAGTTCCTGACCAAAATAGACTGTTTCGCCCACTGTGGGTGCTTTATCGCCCATCAGAAACACATCGCTTGTTCCAGCCAGAGGCTGACAGAGACCGGTAGGGCTCTTGCAATCGAGAAACTTCGTCGCCGTGTACGTACACGGTAGCGACCCATCATTGACCAAGTGCAAGACACGGTGGACTTTGGTGCCAGGTCCTACGACACCAAAATTGACGGTAGGGGGTACAAATCGAGGCACACATCCACCCAAAATGGTGTTTCGGGCGCGCAGGTTGACCGAGATCATCGGGGCAACCGGATCATCGCTTTCGATGATGATCGCGCCCCACATCTCACCGTCTTCCTCACCCGGGTTAATGTACGCCACTTCCACGTGTGCGGCACCCGTTGGCGCCAAAGTCACAGGCAACACCGGCAGCCCTGAAATGGAGAAGTCCGGAGGCGTATCCCCACTCAGCGTCACCGCCTGAATCGTCAGTGGAACAACCCCAATGTTGGCAATTTCCACCCTACGTTGATGCAAGAATCCGATGCCCACAATGCCCATATCCACCACGTCTGGCGGTGTCACCTGAATGGATGGCTCCGAGGAACGGCCAAAGACCGCAACGTCACGTTCCGGCCACACATAATCGTCGCTGGAAAGATGTATCTGACCGAGTAGATCGTCTTCGGGCTGCACCACCTCTTTGGGTGCAAAGCGAAGCGTGAGGGTCAGCGACTCGAAAGGTTGCAAAGAAAATTCGCCCTCGGGGACCCCCAACAACGTCAGACTTGGGTTATGGTCCGCCAAGGCGATGCTGTTAAAGGCCACCGATTTCCCGCCGATGTTTTGAACTTGGATGGTCGCTACCTTCGGGGAATCCACCACGACCGTACCAAAATCGACGAAGGCGGGCGTAATGACCAACATCGAATGTCGTCCGACCCCAAGCACAGGGACGACCCTGTTTGTCGTTGCCTCATGATCGGTAATAAATCGTAGATTGGCTTCATAAAAGACGTCACTTGCCGCAACCGAAGGTGAAAACCGTACCGTGACGTTGGCTTCAGCCCCCACATCCATGAGAAAGGGGGGCGGCGCCGATTCCTCGGGTATCACCTCGAAGGGTGCCCCAAACTTCAAATCCAATCCCATGTTATGCACGGTCACTGGTGCTGTGCCTATGTTGCGAATCAGTAGAGACCGGTCCACGCTGGTGCCGGCTGAAACGTCTCCAAAGTCCAGCTTTACGGGGACGGATTGAATGAGGGGTGCCTGAATCACGGTCTGAATGGGCAATTGAACGTCCACCTGACCTGGAATGTTGTGCGCCAGCACCAATGTGCCCACATCGTGCTCCACATCCGACGGTGTGTAATAGATCATCACCGTCGCCGTGTCGCCGGGGTTCAGTGTTGTCTTGTCCGGCCCCTCGACAACGAAATCAGGGGAGTCGGTCACGATCGTTGCCAGCTCCAATTGAATCACGCCTTTTTCGCCGGTGTGCTTGATCGTCACTTTCTCACTCACCAATTGACCGATGGGCACGGCCCCAAACGAAACGACATTGGGTGAAACAAGCAATCCCAAGTCATTCCCTCGTTGAAATGAGTCACCACACGAGCCTGTCAGTAAGACAATGCTCAGCGACAACGCATAACAAAGCGTTCGACGACAAAGGATCTCCATGATTGAACGATGGCGGTCGGTCGCACCCGAGTCAAGCCGAAATCCAGTTCGGGCAACCGATTCGATGGATGCCCAAGAGAGACGTGGTTCCATTGGCGACGGATCACCCATTGCACACCTCACAGGTCGAGCCCTTCCCCTTGTGCTCGCCCCCAAACCCCTGACACTTCTCTTCACTCCAATTCGAGAAACAGTTATTTGGCACACAGCAAGCGCCCGCATCGGCTGGCAAACAGATGTCGTTGGTGCATTCGGATCCCACGCCCATATACGTCGCGGTTGCGGGGCAATCGCTGGCTTCGACCAGCCCACAAACTTGGCCTTGGAAACAACAGGCTCCGATGGGCAGAGTGGGGCATTGGCCCTGACAAGGCTCTGCATCCAGATAGAGGCCCGTGAGCGATTGGCAGGACGACGGGCTCGACACGATGCAATCGCCATCCTCTAGGCAACAGGCACCATTGCCCGGTTGGGGCATACAGCTTACGTCATCACACGTGAGTCCAAAACTCCACGAACCACTCAATGTTTGGCAGTCTTTGCTGATCAGGACACTGCACGTTCCATTGTCAGCGCAGCAGGCCCCCTTGGACTTGCATGGCACACTGGAGCAACTGATCCCGTCTCCCCAATAGTGTCCACCTTCCTTGAGACACGTGAGGGCCGTGTGCTGAAAACAAGTGCCGTCGCCCTTGCAACACGCCCCGTACTGGGGAGCCGCCAGACAATCCACTTCCTGGCAACTGTACCCATCGCCTTGGTACGCACCCTTCGCTTTGTTGCAATTGGAATAGGTCATGTCTTGGCAGATCTTGTTGGGCAGACAACACGCTGCCTCCGTGTCCCCTCCACAAACGGCCGTTTTGCAATTGAACCCAGCGCCGTGGAATGTGCCTCCCAAGAACTGACAACTCGAGTCGTGCAGCTCTTTGCAGCCGCCTTCCTCCATGCAGCACGCACCTTGGGGCCCACATCCCACTGCGGGGAGATCGTCGGTCACACCATTGCAGTCGTTGTCCACCGCATCGCAACTCTCGGGCTTGGGGATCGCCGCACTGCAGGAGGTCAGACCGGTCACAGCACAGCTTCGAGAGCCTTCACACTCGCCAAATTTGTTGCTCTTGACACACTTGGTCCACAGTTTGAGCGGCACCCAGGACAAGTCGCACGCACAGACATCATCATCAGGCAAACAAATGGTCGTGTCCGGCGAGACTGTCGTCTGTACATCGGGTCCTTCTTCCCACGTACTCGTACAAGAATATCCGGCAGGACAGCTGCCGTCGTCGCAGCTGACACCACAAAACGAACCCTTTGTTCCCAGGGACACGCAAACACCGTCCACATCGGGGAGACTTGGTTTTGCACACTCCGCGTGATCATTGCAGGGACGACACAATGTGGAAAACACCTCGGAGCACCCCAGCACCCCATCTTGCTGCATCGTGCACTTGGTGTTGTCGGGACAGGCAAGTTTGTAGAGCGTGATGGAACAGGTTCCCGTTTCTGGATCGCAAAGTGTGGAGTCCACGCAGGGATCGGTTGGCGGATCACAAGGCAACTCCGCACCCGGTACTGGACTGCACGTATTGTCATAACATCGTGCTTCCGTGTAGCACGGGAGCTCACACAACGAACCATCAGGCGCCACCTTCTGCACACAGCCATCTTTTGGGTTACAGCTCGTCACCGTGCAGCCTGTATCGGTGGACGTATCGCACGCAACGGACGGACCCGCCATGCAAAATCCCCCCTGACACACATCGTCGTCGGTGCATGCATTCTGATCGTCACAGACATCCCCATCCTCCAAACCATGACAGGGCCCCGGGTTGATCACGGGAAGTTCTGGCTCCTCACGATCAAGGACTGGGTTGTCTGTGAGAATGTCGACACCGGGGTCGGGAGACACAATATCGATGAACGTGTTGATCGGCTTCGAGCTCGTCGATTCGCTACAATGGCAGGTCGCGCCCACACACAACACAATCCAACACAAGCGACCGAATCCCATCGTCCTTCACTCCTATGCAAACGATACCCTGGGCACATTGTCCATATCCGCTATGGCGAATGGCAAACATAGTGTGCTGTCCGGATGCCATACCCTGAGCCTCAGAAAGCCATAGAATGGCGAGCAGTCACTCATTCCATCAACGTTTTCAGGACAACTAATTAAGTTCACGAAGTAGATTGCGCACATACCGAGCATCATCCGGTACTGTGCCTTTCTCCCGCTGATATGCGCGCAAATATTCTTGGTAATAACGACGCGCCATCCGATACATTTTGCGTTCCTTATACACGTCCGCAAGTTCCTTGTACGCGACTGGAAACTGCTTTCCTTGGTCACGAGAGACCACTCGCTCAAAGTGAATACGTGCAGCGTTGTGCAACGTGCTTCCCGGCACGGCAGGGCGCTGCTTGGCCCATTGCCGCAGGCGAATACGCCCCAGGTAATAGTTGGCACGAATATGTTTCGAATCGTTCTCGACTACGAATTTCAGGTAGACTTCCGACTCACTCACCGTGTCGCCTTTGCTGTTCTTCGTCTTGAACTGGGCCAAGTACAGTTCCTCTGCAAAACGAGCAATGAGGTCGCCGCGCGACGGATCCAAGAGCACTGCTTCACGGAAGTCCTGAAGAACATCCATCCGATCCTGCCCAAGATGGGAAGCCAGAATTCCCCGCTCGTAATACACCGCACCCCGGCGGACCACGGGGCCCTTGTCTTTCTGTTTGGTCCTGTACGTGCGAACAATACGATCGTACTGCTCCAACGCGGACAGGAGATTCTGTTTGCTACCGGATTCGGTCAGGCCTTGCGCCAGAGTACGACGATATTCCAAATTGTCCGGGGCCTTATCCACGGCAGAACTCAGCGCTACAACTGCCTTCCTAAAATCGGCTCGAACGGTTGATTTCTTCGTTTCAAATTCCACCGCCTTTTTGCGCTCTCTGGCCAGCTCGAGCCGGCCAGACATAAAGTACACGGCCGCATTCGACGGGTCGATTCGATGGGCTTCCCGCAGCGCCGCCTCGGCGCTATCGAAATCTTGCACCTGCTCATAGGCGTAACCCAACATGGTTAATGCTCCCAGGTGACCTGGATTGACGCGCAAGAAATCCGTCAACTCTTTGATGGCACGCTGTGGCTGGCCCGCTCGGACCAACGTCTCACCAAACGCCACAACCACCGTTGGGTTGTGACGACGCTGACGATAAAAGACCTCAAAGTTTTTGACCGCACTGTCGTACTCACCCAGTTGGCCCATGAGGATGGCCAGATGCATCCGGGATTCCGTCTGAGTTTCGTCGACGTCGAGCACTCTTGCATACGCATCGCGTGCTTTTTCGAGCCAACCGGCTTCCATCAGCAAGCGTGCACGCAACGACAATACCGAGAGCATGGAATCACTTTTCGGATCGGCTTTGGCGACCGCTTCCGCCGCGTTCGACAGTGTGTCGGCCGCACTTTGATAATTTCCTCGGGTACCGTAGATCGTCGCTAACCGAAGATACGCATCGACTTTGGTTGGGCTCATCTCGATAACCGATACGTAGTTTGCGATTGCCCGGGTGTTGTTGCCGCTCTTCTCGAACACGCGGGCACCGATCAAGAGGAGTTCGACATCCTTGGGATACAGTCCAATGCCTTTGCTGGCGACATCTTCGGCATCGACCAATTGTTCATTGTTCATCAGAGCATCCACGTAGAGCAGATAGAAACCGCCTGAGCCACACACTTTCTCTGGGCATGCCTTCAGCCGGGCCACTGCCTTAGCGGGGTCACCCGTTTTGAGATCGTTGGCGGCCAAGTTGAGCAACAATTGCTCATCTCTGGGGTTGAACTTGGCCGCTTGCTCCAGCGCTTCGATTTGTTTGGTGGCGTCTTCTTGACGACCGTAGACCACTGCGCGCATGAGGTTCGCCTCGTACTCGCCATACGTATCTCCGTCGGCTTTCGCGCCTTGCTGAGACTGCTCCACAAACCCACGTGCCAATTGCAATGCTTCGGGGGTTTTGCGACCCAAAGCGATCCTGGCGGCCAACAATCGCCCGTCATGATGCCGTGTGGACAAGTCCAAAAGCAGGTCCACGGTCTTCTGAGCTTCATCCGGTCGATCCACGCGATGCAAGAGAAGCGCTTTAACATAGAGCGTCATGTCATCGCGACCGTTTCGAGCCAAACTACGGTTGAACAGGTCCAAGGCGGCCTCGTTCTTTCCCTGTTCCTGAAAAACAATGCCTTTATACAGTTGAGCCCGGCCTTGAGGCAGTGTCCTTGAGTCCAAATCCGCCAACTCTTTGTCCGCATCGATCAACACGTTCGCTCTATCATTGCCAGACGTCGGCTGTGTTCCCCAAATATCCAAAAGTCGTATTTGACCCAGAAGTTCCCAAAACTTGGCTTCCCCTGTGGCGCCGCGCCCAGCACTCTGGAGGGTCGTGATAGAGGCCTTCAATGCTTCGTTTCGATCAAAACGCCCCGGCCACCGATATCGATACATCAATTGCAACCGAAGCAAATTCTCGCCAAACTCAAGGTTGCTTGGATCGCCATCCAACTCCGCTTGAGCATCCACAATCGCCTTGTCAAAAACCTGAGGTATGTCTGCAAGTGCAGGAACGGCTTCCACAACCTGCACCGCCTCTTCCTCTGCTTCCCCTTCTGCGACGGGGGGAGGAGGCGGAGGCAAATTAGCGGTTTTGTCCTCCGCCAACAGATCCACAAAGAAAAATCCGTACCCCAGAGCTGCACCCACTACCCCGACGGCGGTTATCATCAAGCTGACACTCACGATCAGGACAAAGCTCCTGGACGACTTACGCTTTTTCTTGAGGTCAGGTCCCGGACCGCCAGACGACTCCGCCACATTCGGCGTCAGCCCGGGACCCGCACCGTCGGGAATGTCCAAATCCAGTGATCCGAGGACCGCATCATCGCTCCCCGGACCGTCGGCAAAGAACGTATCGTCATCGCCGAAGTCCATCACGTCATCGCCGGGTATAGACAGGCTTGAAAGGGGATCCTCACCATCGTCCAAGCTATCATCGCC
This sequence comes from Myxococcales bacterium, assembly GCA_963578115.1. Lineage (GTDB taxonomy): Bacteria > Myxococcota_A > UBA9042 > CAUZBV01. Next base: position 668 of record CAUZBV010000033.1, on the reverse strand, counting down.
GTCCAACAAGGATTCGAAGTCCAGCTCCTCCAATGAACTGGTTTGGGGCTCGCTTCCGCCAGTCAAGTCTTCCGACACGAGTTCGTTGACGTCGCCACCCGGGTCGTCGACTGAGTCGTCGTCGACCGATTCGAAGTCCATGGTCGCCATGTTCTTGATGGCACCATCGTCGATCTCTTCGGAGCTGTCCGAAGCCGTGGCTTTCTCCTGGTTTTCTGGAGACCAAACCACATCGGTCGCATGGGCCATCCGTTTCCCACGTTTGTGATACCCAGACGTACTGTCGTCCAGAACCATGTCATCCAGACTCGACACTTCTTGGGGCTGAGAGAAATCCTCCGGGAAAGCATCGTCACCGGCCGAATCGTCAGTCAATGGCGCCACTGCCTGGGTTGCAGTTCCCAGGTCTACGGCGAGTCCGTCTGCTGCAAGTTCAGCGGCCTCTTCCAATCCACCGACGGCATCAAATTCCGCATCGTCGAGCTCAAATGCAGCCGCATCGAGATCAAATTCGTCGCTCGCCAAATCCAGTCCGTCAAGCGTGTCGAGCTTGTCGTCCATCCCATCCCCAACTTCCGCGTTCGGATCGTGGGTGGGGTCCTTTGGGTCGTTTGGGTCCTTCGGGTCCTTGCCGGCCATTTCTCAGCAACACCTCCTTGCAGCACACT
>CAUZBV010000032.1:0-13949 GCA_963578115.1 Myxococcales bacterium | reverse complement strand
CCTGTTCCTTGACCCGATACGAGAGGGCCTCTCGACCGTGGGCGGCGGGCTCGCCGCACAGTCCCGGGATCTCCACACAGTGGCCATTCGGGCTGAATCGCCACCCGTGGTAGGCGCATTGCAAGGTGTTGGCGACCACCACACCCTCGGAGAGGGGGACATTTCGATGAGGACACCGATCCAGCAAGGCCCCCGCTTCCCCAGATTGGGTCCGGAACAAGACCATCGGAATCCCCAAGATGGTGCGGGCGATGGGATCGTTTTTCAGATCACGCGATTCGCACACCACATACCAGTGGTTGGCCAACCGGGCCACGGAGACTTGGGGTTTTGTACTGGGCGGCTTCAGCACCGCAGAGGTCGTGTCCATGACCGGTCCTAATGCACAGGGAGATCGACATCGAGCATTGTATCTGATTCCTGGGGTAATGTATGCGCTTGGGGAGGCCTCGAATTGGTTCGGTTTGTGTGTGCCATTATGATAGGAATCCCTAACGGCCGTGACGAAGCGAGCTTTCGGGTTCTGCAGGGAGTGCCATTATGATTGAGCAGTATCGCGAACATTCTCCCATCATTGACGAGTCGGCATACATCCATGCTAGCGCGGTTGTGATCGGTGAAGTGACCATTGGTGCCGAATCCAGCGTATGGCCCAACACCACACTTCGGGCCGATGATGGGCACATCATTGTGGGCAGCCAGACCTCCATTCAGGATGGCAGTGTGGTCCATATGACCAGCAACTTGTCGGACACCAACATTGGTAGTCGTGTGACGGTGGGTCACAAGGTCCTCTTGCATGGATGTCAGATTGAAGACGACTGTCTCATCGGTATGGGGGCGATCTTGTTGGACAACGTCTGTGTGGGCCATCATTCGCTCATCGGCGCGGGGGCGTTGGTTCTGCAGCGAACGGAAATCCCTCCTTATTCGCTCGTTTTGGGCAGTCCGGCTCGTGTTGTTCGCAAGGTAACTGAGCAGGAATTGGAGCAAATCGAGTTTGGATGGCGGCACTATGTAGAGCGGACACGGATTTATCGGGGTGAAAGCGCGTAGCATGCACATCAAGGCAGCCCGAGGATGTCTCTGTGCGGTGGGCCTTTGGATGGCGGCGTGTACCGGTGAGCCGCCCCCCGGCCCTGTGACAGTGGACATCGAGGACATCAGTGAGACCGCTCCACTCGACTGGATCAAGCCCGAAGACACGGCGATGGATGCAGACGATAAGGGACTCCTCGGGGATGGGAAGGACACGGAAGCGACTGAGATCGAATTCGAAACGTTCGATGTGGAGATTCTGGATACAACTCCTGCTGAGGTAGACGTTCCGCCTGTGGATGTGGATGTGGTCGACACGGATCCTCCGATAGTGGATGTGCCTCCAGCGGATACGAGTCCTCCCGTGTCGGACGTAAAACAGGACACGGTAGAGCCGGACGTCCCTCCTCCTCCTCCTGGAAGCTGTTGCGAAGTCAATACGGTCCCAGAATGTGAGGGTTCCACCTGCACAGAGCAGGTGTGTGGGTTGGATCCCTTCTGCTGTTCCATCAAGTGGGACACATTTTGTGTGCAATGTGCTCAGGGGGGGATTGGCTATAAAGGCGTAGACTGCAGTGGCTTACACGTGATTTGCGGATGCGAACAGGCCCAGCCTTCCAATGAGGACGTTGCCGTGCATTGGGCGCCGGTTTGGTACCACGACACGGACGATGAAGACTACCAGGCCGATTATTTCACCGCGTTTGATTTTGATGGCGACACGATCTCCGACAACAATTGGGACAATCTGCACAGTGACAAAGCCGACTTGGGCGCGGTGGTGTATTGGTCGGTCGTTGAGACCGTCACCCATTGGTTTGTGACGTACGCCGATTTTCATCCGCGCGATTGGGCCCACTCGTGCAATGTGCCTTTCAAAGAGCCTTGCCACGAAAACGACATGGAAGGAGCCATGGTGGTCGTTCGAAAGAACGAGTCCTATTGGGGATCGTTTGAGGTGCTCTATACCGAAGCGCACAATGATCTGCATGTGTATGCAAACGATCCCGCCATTCAGGCGGGGACCAACGAAAAGCTCCTTGTGAAGGGAGACGCCGCCAAGGGGGGACCCTTCAAAGGCGTTACGTTTGAAGACGGGAGCCATCCGGAAGTCTATGTGGAGTCCAAGGGGCACGGTGTGTGCGCTCTCTATCATGATGGTGAGGATCATTGTAAGCACTCGGTGTCCGAGACGCCGCCCAAGTTTGGTGGCGATGATGGGGTGATCTATCGCTACAAAGGGTCTCCAGGTGTTCCCTCGTCGGGCAATGATGGGGATGTGGGTTACAAACTCGTCTCTTTGGAAACCTCCTTGTGGACCTTTCGCTTCGACATTTGTGATTCGGGTTGTTTGCTCGACACCACCATGAATTACGACGGGACGGATTTGGGCAAAGCCTTTGATGGGGATTCGTACGGAGAGGACAAGGCCAATCCGCCGTGGGCTTGGGACGACCCGTCTGATGGCCCCATTTACCGAGGGGATTTCTTCTTTCGACCGGCCAAGATGCTCAAGACGCATCTCGTGTTGGAGGGGCCTGTGTCCCAGCAATACATTTTCAATCCCTATCTGGACAGCTTGTAAGGGAATCTACGGACCAAACACGTAGAGGATGCCCAGCCCGACACGAAACCGTTCGATGAGCGCGATGTTTTCGTATGACTGAGCAACAGGAATGGCGCCCAGGGCCATGAGCCGGATGTTGGCGTTGAGGTGGTAGGACACCATGGGGTGAATGAACAATCCCCAACCTCCGGTCAACTCATCGCCTTCGTCGTTGAGGGTGACCGGAGCACCGTCAATGGTGTCGGAATGACTGAACTCGAACCCCAACCCCAGATGGACACTGAGTCGCATCTGCTCGACGAGATCGTCCCAAGGTGTGTAGGCGATGCTCAGCCCGGCCAGCACGTTGTCTCCATAACTGGTACGGGCGTCGGAGCCGGTCAGTCGATAAAACCCGTATGCCGTGGCCGCCAACGCATCCCACTCCAAGCCGAATTGGGATCCGAAGACAAAATCGGTCGATCCGCTGTAGCTGATGTGATCCACTTGGCCCGACGGTAGTTCGACGCCTGCGGTGAAGAGCACATAGTTTCCCGTTGCCCGCCATCGTTGCTGGAGACTCGTAAAATCCAGGCGATAGTGTAGGCCGAGGGTGAGATCGTCGTCACCGACACGGTATGCGTCGCCTCGATCACCCTGTTTGTCCACGAAGCCCTGTGCTGCGTCCCATGTGTAGGATCCGGGGACGGTGATCGACAGCGTCAATGGAATGCTGGTGATTGGCCGGATCCCGCCGGTGAGCACCAACGTCGCCTCTTTCTTCTCCACACATTGAGTGGTACCCGTCTCGCGATAGTAGGTCTGGAAGCCTGCAAACGAGGGCGATTCCAACACCTGATGTGCGTGTGGTCCCAAGATGAGTTGGTGTTGGGCCACAGCGCCGGTGGTCCACAAAAGCGTGATGGCGAGCACACTCATCCATGGCGCCTGTGCGATGCGTTTTGGACGGGATATGGACCATAAACTCATAACGTGCGGCCAGTGTACCACGGACTTTTGGACGATCGAAACCGAGTGCGGCCCCCGCGCGGAGACGCACCCAATGACCTGTTTTTTCGATCAGTCTATTTGCAGAATCGACGCGAGGTCTTGTTTTGTACGCGCCAGCCGAAGATCGTTCAACATCGATGTGTTCAGGGCCAGCCGGGAGATCTCCGACAGGATGTTCAGGTGGATTTGTCGCTCTTTGGGTGAGGTGATGACCGCAAAAATGATATCAACTTTCTGCTTGTCCGGCGCTTTGTAGTTGATGGGTTTTTCCAATGTCACAACGACCACCCGGACCTTGCCTTCCATGGGCATATTGGCATGGGGTACCGCCAGTCCCATACCCAGCGAGGTACTTTGCATTTGTTCTCGTTCCAGCAGGGCCTTGGTTACCATTTCTGGAGTTGAGCGCGGTAATGTATTCGCAATGTCTTGGCCGAGGAAAGCGAACAATTCATCCTGTCGTTTGATCGGCACGTTGAGGGCACAAGCACTCAGATCCAATGCGCTGCGAAGGGCTTTCGATGGGTCGTTTGATGTGGGTTTACTCTCTTCCACCAACTCGTGTGTCGTGCCGATGCCGGTCTTAAGCGCCAGCACATCGCACGCAGACCGAGCGATGAGCCGGTCTTCCATGGTTTCCACCGAAAGACCCATGAAATGCCGATTGGGCGGGGCCGCCAGGACCATGAGATCGTGCTCGGCCGTGCTCTTCTCCAGCGCTTGAAGCCTGGAGGCTCCCGTCAGCGTATGAATGTGCGTTGGTGCGGCGCACAGCAGCCGCATCTGTTGCAGGTATTCATCCGTGTTATGTCGTTCCGCTTCGGAATGTTCGGAGTCATCGAATCGTGCAAAATACAATTCGGCTTTGTACAGCGATGCCATGTGATCGGCTGTTGTGACGACCAATGCGTCGTGTGGGCCGGGCTCGGCCACGACCAGGATTTTTCGAACGTAGCGGATACCGGTGTCCTTAAACAGGGCCAGGTTGCACGGCAAATGGTCTTGCAACCAGCCGATGGGATTATGAATCGTGAACGTCGTGTGTCGTCGACCGCGCCATTCCATGGCCACCCATTCCGAATGCAGCCGATTGGCGACGTGGTGGATGGTATGGACCACGTCGCGAGACACGGTGGTTGTGAACTCCAGGTCCAGCTTCTCCTCTTCGGCCATGGCGTGAAGGCGACGTCGCAAAGAGGTGGTGTGTACGTCTTCTTCGAGGACGGCATCCAGGATGGTCTGGTCCGGTACTTCGGTCACCTCCAGTACTTCGATCTTGCGACCATCGGCCAGCACAGCGCCCATCTCCACCAGGATTTCCGGACTGCGTTCGTGTCCGAACAGTGGCACCACAACGGACGCCTCTCCGGGCAACACCGCTTCCAGGTGATGGGATTGGGTGGTGGCTGCCAGCAGGTCGTGGCGGCGTCCCCGTTTGCCAACTTCGCCCAACCGTTTGCTGTGCTTCAGCCCATACGCCAGGTAGAAAAGAACGCCGATGGCAACGATTGACACCATGGCCACCAGCCCCTCCAAACCCAGGAAAAAGAGCAGGATGATGGCGATCAAAATCCCGAGGATTTGCACCCATGGGTACAAGGGTGATTTGAACGTTGGTTTGTACCACTGTGGGTTCGATTCCCTCAAAACGATGACAGCCAGATTCACCGATCCGAACACCAGAATTTTGAAGGCGCTCGTCAGCTTGGCAATTTTCACCGGCTCCAGAAAAAGGATGGTTAATCCAATGAAGAGGCCCGTCGCAAGAATGGACGGGATGGGCGTCATGAATCGGGGGCTGATGGACTGAAATGTTTTGGGGACGAGGCTGTCCCGACTCATGGCAAATGGAAAGCGCGAAGAAGCCAACAGTCCCGCGAGTGCCATGGATGTCATGGTGACGATGCAAAGGATCACGATAGCGAAGGCGACTTTCGGTCCACCGACCTTTTGCGCAAATGTATAGACGGGGTGGAGGTTGTAGGTGGGGTTGCCGGCGGCATCGGTCCCCAGCGGTTCACCGATTTCGGGAACAGTTGCCATCATGACGAAGACGACAAATGCATATATAATAGTGACTGCGGCCAGGGAAATCAGGATCCCCATCGGCAAATTGCGCCCGGGGTTTTTCACTTCCTCGGCAATGGCCGCCACTTTGGTCACCCCCGCAAAGGACAGGTAGACAAAAGCGACCGCCAGAATAAAGCCGCCAGCGCCATCACTAAACATCGTACCAGTCTCATCACGAAGGTTGGCTGGATCGAAGGTGTTTCCGAGGCTGTACACACACAGGCCGATGAGGCCGATGATTACCGACACCACGATGACTTTGGTGATCGTGCTGACCGCTTTAACACCCACGATATTCATCCCCACGATCAGGCCCAACAACACGAGGCCGGAGAGTTTCGGATCGAGATCGGGGGCGATCAGGTAGAGGTAGGCGCTGAACCCGACCAGGGCAAAAGAGCTTTTCAACAGCAGGGAAAGCCACAATCCCAGTCCAGCAATGGTTCCGGTCAATGGGCCAAAGGCTCGTTCCAGATAAACATATGTGCCGCCGGAGGTGGGCATGGCCGTGGCCAACTCAGACTTGGACAAAGCGGCCGGCAGAACACACAGACCCGCCACCAGGTAGGCCAACCAAATCGAAGGTCCGGTCCCTGTTTCTGCCGCTGCCATGCCCGGTAGAACGAAGAGTCCCCCGCCGATCATCGCGCCAATGCTGATCGCGATGACGCCTGGAAGGGTGAGGCTTCGTTCCAGGGTCTTCACGTTGGTTTGACTCCAGTCGTGGGTGTCAGATGTTTCTGAAGCGGCTTGTTCAGATTCAGGGTTTCGGAAGCGTCTATTCAGCCAGAAGCGACCATTTTATGCCACTCCTAGTTTTCGGAGTGAGGATACCAGGCTCTCCCAGAATGGGAATAAGTTCGTTGGCTTACAAACGAACGGTTGTGTTTTTTTTGGATTTTGATATGATCACTCCGCTGTAGTGAATGCTGAAGTTGTTGATTGTGGAGAAAGTGGATGCTGATGCGAACGTGGCGCAGGTCACAACCCTTCGAACTGAAATCCCATGTCTGTGGATGGATCGTTTCGGACGAATTGTTCAGATCTTCACTCCAAATAGAGCGGGTTGGCGCGTAGTACGGTAGGAGTACGAACGCTTTTCTCGCTTGTCGTGACACGCGGTCTTGCTAAGGTCACGAGGGCATTTGACAAGGTTTAGCACTCTTTAGCGACGTCTAGTGCGGCGGAGCGAGGAGAGTGATGTCAGCGTCAACGAAAAGACCATCCCAATGGATGATTGGGTTCGGTTTGTCTCAGGCTTTGGCCTTAATCAGTGTGTGCTCTTGTGCCAATCCCACCATTCATGGTGAATCGCTCGGTGATTCAGTCGATGATATCGGTATCTTTGTCTCCGATGTGTCTACTGACCCCGGTAAGGAGTCCGCAGGTTGTTCACTGTCCACCGGGATGGACACGTTGCCGGCCTGTTGCGACTTGGCACCGGCACGATGTCTTCCGCAGGACTTGATCCCAGAGGGGCTGCAGGGCGAGCTGGCCGAGTGTCCTCAAGGAGGTTCGTGCGTACCCGATGCCGTGCTTCTGAGCATGAAAGAGCATGGGACCTATACGCCGAGAACATGCACGTCCATTGGGGATGCGCCCGGAGGGTGTGTGTCGGTGTGTGTTCCGCGCGTTGGGGCTCTAATGGCCCTCTTGCCTCAAGATGTGTGTACCGACACCGAGCGCTGTGCGCCTTGTATCGATCCTTTGACCAACGAAGAAACAGGGGTTTGTTCGGGCACAGTGGAATGTCCGGACGCCGAACCGGAGCCACCGGACGCCGACACGGAGTGCCCGGACATGGGCAACATTTTGTCGCTGCCGACGTGTTGTGACACGGGTCCAGCCCGGTGTTTGTCCATGGACATCGTACCGCCTGGTCTCCAATCGCAAGTGGCCACCTGTGACGATGGGAGCGCGTGTGTTCCCGAGGAGGTGCTGCTCAGCCTGGACCAGGAGGGCGAATATTCGCCGACGGTCTGCGCATCACTGGGCGGGGCCGACGGCCGTTGCGTGTCGACCTGTATACCCCGGGTGGCTCAATACGCGTCGTTCTTGCCCCAAGACGTGTGCGCGTCTCACGAGCGCTGTACACCGTGTATTGACCCATTGACCAACGAAGATACCGGGATCTGCGGAGCGTCCATTCAGTGCGACGCCCTTGCGGATAAAACGCCACCGGGCCCCCCTCCGGAGCCGGTGGATCCGTGTGAGAATCCTCCCACTCAGCCCATTCCAGTGCCTCCCGGACTGACCCCATGCTGCGCGGGTGCACATTGCCTGCCCAAGGTGGCGGTACCGGAAGAAAACCACGCCATGCTGGCCGGTTGTGACAATGGTACCGGATTGTGTGTCCCCGATTCGATGATTGCCACCGGAGGATTGATTCCGCCCGCAACATGCATATCGGTGAGCGGCACGGAAGGCCGTTGTCTGTCCACTTGTATCCCAGCCGTGGCAGAGAAAGAAGGGTACCTGCCGCAAGACATCTGTGCGTTGGATGAGCGTTGCACACCGTGCTGTGATCCTTTTACTGGTGAGTCCACTGGAGCCTGTGACCAGCGCTGTGACGATGGTCCGCCAGACGGCGAATGTGGCGCCCCAATTTTTCCGGAATGCTGTGGAGGAACGGCCCATTGCGTGGACAAAAGCTTGGTCCCAACCGAGAAACAAAAGAATGTGAAGAAGTGCAAAGGCGATCACAAGGACAAAGTCTGTGTTCCCGATGAAATGCAAGATCCGAACTTTAAAGGAAGCCCTTGCATGGCATACCCCGTCTTCGGTGATGCCTACGTTGGCGTATGCTTATCGGACTGTTTGAAGATCCCCTTCAAGATCACAATGGTCCAGGCGAACTGCAATAACGGTTACATTTGCGTGAAGTGTTTCGGCCCCTTCGGTGGCCCAACGGGCGCTCCGGGTTGTCCGGGTTAGGGCAGCTCGGTACACCGCCAGACGCGGTAGGGTGGAATCGTCGTACGCAGCGAACACCGGCGGGTGATCCACGCCTCAATGAGGGGATTCGCGGATAGTTCGTCGAGTGCAGGCCGATACGGCCGGTCGTTCCAAACCACCCAGTCGGGTGCACGATCATTGACTTGGGCGGCTCTTTGGAGTCCGAGCGATGCCAGGAAAGGTTTCGGCTGGGACTCACTGCAAAGAAACCCGTACATGCACCATGTCGCCGAGCGCCGTTGTGCCATGGCGAGCAATTGCTGTTCATCATTGTTCACAAGCACCCGGTCACTGGGCGCACCTTCCGATTGAAGCAACGTCGCGACTTGCTGGTGGGCCGGATAATTCCAGTGGCTCCCGACGTGCTCGCCGCGCACCAACCCCTCCCTGTGATCGTAGTGTGTGTTTCCGGCAACGACGACCAACACAGCCAATGAACCCAACCACACGGCGAGACGGGCTGTGCACCCGTTGGGCGGCAAGCTGTGTTGTACAAGGAGGCCCACGGTGAGACCCAGAAGCGGAAGGGCGATGTGCAGATGATAGGTCCAGCCTTTGCCCTGAAGCAGGTACAAGGCCACCGAACCAACCAGCGCGCTTCCGAGGATGAGCAATGAAAACAGCTTGTTAGAGCGTTGAATGAACGTGACTGCCAGGGCGGAGATACCGGTCAGCAGTACGACCCAAGGAAGTGGTTTGGACATCGCTTCTGGTAGCGAAACAGCAATTTGGTCTCGATGGATCGGCAAGTACTGCCATTGAGTCCACCAAAATCCATCCCACGCTCCGATTGTTTGAATCCACAGGAGGATGGCCGCCACTGGAAACCCCACGCCCAGCATGATCCACCCGGCGGTAGCGAAGCAGTGCTTGAGAGGGCGTTGGTTCCGTAGTCGTTCCGCTGTGAGCCACACAACCACGATGGGTACGATGAGTGCGGCGATGGTGATCTTGATGGTGACGGCGGCCCCCATGAGGACTCCGATCCCCACGTGACAGCCGCGACGTACTTGATCACTGTGGCTCTTTTGTACCCACACACCGAGCCCGAAAGCCGCGAGTAGAAAGATCCCTTGAAAGAGCTCGCGTTGTCCGCGGTCCCACGGCGTAATCGCGCCATAGGCCCACAGCGTAGCGACCATGGCCGCCAACCACGCGCTTGGATTTCGGTGGAGGTGTTTGTTGATCAGTGGTGTCCAGGCCGCGAGTGTGCTGACAAGGAGCGTAAACAGGAGAAACACACCATCAGAAAATCCAGCAAGAGCGCCTACGGTCCAATGGAGAAAAATGATCCCAGGCGAGTTGAATTCGAGCGCGTCCCGATATGGGACCTCACCGACGGTTAGGGCCCATCCATGGTATTGGAAGATAGCGGGATCATTGCCAAGTGGGTACCGACACATGGCCCATCCATGGGCAATCCAAAGACCGACACCAAAGAGCATCAGCATCACGACAGCAGGGCGACTGGATTCGAGCCTTTCGGTCCAATGGGTCACGATGAATCGCTGCGCGGCCATTAGGCTCGCGTGAGCACGACGGCAGGATCCAATTTGGCCGCGCGGTTGGCGGGTACCCAAGCGCCAATGAGGCAAAAGCACAACGCAAAGAGCACGGAGCCGACAATGAGCGTCCAATCGTAGATGAAGAAGTCGTCGGGAATGACCGGAAACCGTTCCCGGAGACCATCAGCCAAGCCATTGACCAGTCGTGAGATCCCATAGCTCAGGCCGTTGCCCAGGATCCCGGCGACCAGCCCAATACACAGGCTCTCTCCCAGGATGATCGTTCGGATGTCCCATTTGCTGGCGCCAATGGCGCGCATAATGCCAATTTCTCGTTGACGCTCGTAGATCACCATCAAGAATGTGTGTGAAATGTTCATGGCGCTGATGATGATGATGATCAGCGAAATTAACAAGAAGGTCAGGGTGACCAGCAACATCATCTGAGCGGCTTTTTGTGCATCTCTGGAGTTGGTGCTCAGTTCATAGCCTTGTTTTTGAACCAGTTCGATGACATTGGCGACGTCTTCATTCCGAGGGACACTGAGCAGCGCAGTGTCGTAATACTGCGTGGACTTGGATCCCAAATAGAATTGATTAAAACGTTCCACATACCCAAGTGGCACCGTTCCGCCAAGGTGCATGGCCTTGTTCGAGAAACCGACGATTTCCGCCCAGCGCAGCCGTTGCCAGCGTTTGGGTTGCGATTCGCGGAGGAATGAAAACCCCAGCCACAAATACCCTTTGAGCCCCAACACCAAACATTCATTGGACAGGGGCTGGGTGTCCAGCTGGCTGACTACGTTGGCGTTGTAGAAATCGAGCATCAGTGGGTTGATGGCCACCGGCATGTACGGCTCACAGCGGCCTGCTCGTGTCAGCACATTGTGGGTTGCGCAGTATTGACTCACGGGACAATTTCCAGAGATGTGATTCTCATACATTTGGGAGTACACCCAATGATTGAGGCTTCCTTCCGCTTTATCCAACGAGCATTGAGCACCGCGGCAAACCCCTTCGCGAATCGTGCCGGGCAAGGTCTGTACATGGGCGACCGCTTCCTCGACGGAGGAGAAGGCTCGATGAACAACATTCCATTCGTAAACGGCTTCTTGCGCCTGTTGAGTGAGCACGGACTGAATGGTCCATAATTCCGCCCCGGCGCGGTCGGCGTCCAGTACATCCTGGTAATCAATGGCGCCTGTTTCCGCCACAGCGAGGTACATCTCGACATCCAATTGGTCATGGTGCAGCGTATCCAACGCAATTCGAAGCGGTTTGAGGGTTCGACGGTTGGCCACCTTGAGAATGATCCAACGGTCGTACGCACAGACTTGGCCTTCAAACGTTCCATCGGCACAGTCCGTGTTTGTCGTACAGGGTTGTGATTTTGATTTGTCTACGAAACTTTGCCAATACCGTCGAGGTCGACACATGCCGTCGCTGGCACATTCCATGGCTTCGTGGGGGCATTCGGAATTGCTCTTGCAGCTTATTTGGCGCCGTCGGCACATGTCCTCTTCGACGATACTGCAGCTCTCCTCGTAGAACTTCATTTCCTTGGATACCGATGGATTGGGGTACAAACCTTCCAAGAACCCTTCAGCAGCCATCCGTCTGTCGATAATTCCTGTTTCGACCTTTGCAGGGAAGCGCGCACGCATCTTCGGAAAGACTTCAGCGACGTCCTCGGTGTTCTTGAGTTGCTGAATAGCGGTCTTGTCGAGTGCGTGAGAACGCCCCATCAAGGCTCCTGCAAATCCACTGTCCTCCGCGTCGTTTTGGGGGGTTGTGGAAGCGCCTCCAAGGGGCTCCACTTCGAGTTGGTCGATGGGATAGATTCGGTTCACAACGCGCTCTCGGATGCCTTCCGACAGCGCGACGAAGAAGGTGAGTGCCGAGATCCCCACGATGATTCCGATGGCCGAAAAGATAAAGTTCTTTTTGGAGCGTGCAATGTTCTGAATGACCAGGTGGATGAGTTTTCGAACGGGCATGCTTACCTCGTAATCAACAACTGACTGTCGGCGTCTCCGCCGGTCAGGTCGAGGGTGAATGCCACTTCGTAAAATTGGCTTAGATAGCGTTTGATCCCGCCCGGTACATTTCGATTTCGAACGGCCGCAAGCAATCCGTCAAAGGATAAATAGCCGCCGGCCAACATGTTGTCCTTCTCCAATACAGAACTTGCAACGGCTTCTCGTGTGCGTGATCGCAGGCTACTTGTTTTGTTCAGGAGTACTTCGCGGAGGCGTCTCATGGTGTCACGGCCGGTAGTGACCATCACCATTTTGCCCACTTGAAGGACACCATAGCGTTCACATTGCCGCTTCTTGTTGGAGCAGCCCCGCTCAATTCGGATGCTCGTCGAATCGCCCAAATTGGTTCGCTCGATCGTGTATCCCGATCGTTCGAGGATGGACCGCTTGGGCCACCACACATCCACAAGTTTGGTGCCATTGTGTGATTCCATCATCAGCACCAAACCGAGCGCATTGGCAGCAGCTACCGGGTGCTTTCGCACGCCCATGATGTCGCGCATGGTGGCTCTCGGATCCATGCTCGTTACTGCCACTGCGATGTGCCCTGTCAGGTGATTGGCGAGATCCCGTACAATGTGCCGATCGGCCAGATCGGGATGGACATGCTTGCTCAGCAGGGCAGCGATCGGGTCACTGCCTTTGTCACCAAGCCCAAGCGCACTTCCCAGGCCTGCCAACCCGGATCCCAAACGACCAATTTGGAGGAGAATAGACGAAATCCGTTCCACTTGAATGCCGACTCGCATCATGAACACCGCATCTCGTGGCAACAGGTCGCCAAATGATGGGGACGGCGAGTCTTCATTGAGCATCCAACTCTTCGGGATCAGCGAAGCGCCCTCTTCGACCCGAAGCACAGTCCGAATGTTGGCGGCACAACTGTTCATGTCCATGCGCGCAGCGATGTACGCGACCCGCGACAGATACCCGGCGATTCGGCCCTCGATGACGTTTCGAACGAGGGGGTTGAGTGGCAATCGTTCCAACCACGCCGTGCGAGGTTTGCCGTCTTTGTTCCGCGCAAATGTATGGCCATCCGCATATAACAATGGACCTTCATCGCCCACTCGTTTGACCATTTCACGGAACCGGACGGTCTTGAAAAAACTCTGGTCTCCAGCCGGCTTGAGGATGTCTTCGATCACCCTCAATGGGTCTTCGCCACGGCCACGATACACCAGCGCCATGAGACCACTGCTTGCTCCAAAAGCGGCAATGGTTTTACCCGAGTCGACTTTACTGGGAACGCGGTAGATGATCGCATCGTTCGTCGCCGATTCCACCGGTTCTACACCCGTATGTCCGTTATTGATGAACTTGGCGATGAGCGCTTCTGAGAAGGCCTCATCGTCTTCGACGCCAAAGAGCAGGTACAAGTTTCCGTTGCGGCTGAACAACACCAAGCCGGCCTCTGGATCCACACCCACTCTCCGGAGTCCTTCGGGATCGGCGATGTCGATTCCTGTTTCCGGTTTAAGAAATTGCCGAAGTTGTTCGGTTTCTTTGACGCCACGGGTGAACTGGAGCAGACGTTCTGCCGCTTGGTCGACGCGAGGAAGCCAAAGCATGGCGTCAATGTCAGCCGGTGTATATTCCTGTACGTCGGCCGCTGCGCCCAATTGCCACAGCCGGCGAATGCCGATGAGGCTCAGCAGGACGGCGGCAACCAGGACCGATCCCCAAATGATTCTCTTGCGGAGGTGTTTGTTCATTGAGTGCCCGCGTCGTTGTCTGCCTGAGTACCATGCTCACTTAGGGTGAACAAGGGTTGGTGCCACTGTG